>NZ_JBFUCI010000004.1:0-61803 GCF_056405335.1 Variovorax sp. P1_H12_2 | reverse complement strand
TCAGGCCTCCCGCCGGGCCGCCCCAAGGGAGGCCTGCGCCCCCTTGGGGGCCTGCGAACGCATGTGAGCTTTGGGGGTCATATTTCTCTCGTGGGAGTGAGTGGACTCTTGTTCGTCGGGAGCTCCGGCGTCGACCGTGCGCAGCACGGTCTCGATCACGAAGTTTTCCCAGTGTGCGACGGCTTCCGGCGTTTCGAGGGGCTCGCCCAGGAAGGCCGTCAGCGTGTGCCGGTTCGACGTGTAGAAATAGCCGGTCGACGCGATCAGCAGGTACAGATCGCGCGCCGCCACGTCATCGCGGAACAGGCCTTGCTCGACGCCGCTGGCGAGGATCTCGTGGATGACCGTGATCGCCCGCGACGAATATTCGCGGGCCCGCAGCGACTTCGCGATAKGCCGGCCCTTGTGCAGGTTCTCGGTGTTCAGCAGCGTGACGAACTCGGGATTCTTGCGGTAGTAGCCGAGCACGAAGCGGATCACCGCGGTGAGCGACTCCACCGGCCGGGACGCATCGAGGTCGATCGCGGCCTCGGCATCGTCCATCCGCCGGTAGATGCCCTCGAGCACCGCGATGAACAGGCCTTCCTTGCTGCCGAAGTAGTAGTAGATCATGCGGTCGTACGACTTCGCCGCCTTCGAGATCTTCTCGACGCTGCCGCCGTCGAAGCCGTACTTCGCGAACACCTTGGTCGCGGCGCGCAGGATGCTTTCTCGCGTGGCCTGCGCAGAGGCCTCGCGCACGCCGGTGCGGCGCGTCGCGGGCTTGGGTGCGCTCTTGCGCGCGGCTGCCTTGGGCTCGGCCATCGCGGGCTTCTTGGCTACTTCTCGGCGAAGGCGCGTTCGACCACGAAATCGCCCGGCGTCGACGTGTTGCCTTCCTTGAAGCCGCGCGCCTCGAGGATGTGCTTGAGGTCGACCAGCAGGCCCGGGCTGCCGCACAGCATCACGCGGTCTTCGGCGGCATTGAGCGGCGGCAGGCCGAGGTCGTCGGTGAGCTTGTTGCTCTCGATCAGCTCGGTGATGCGCCCCATGTTGCGGAACTCCTCGCGCGTCACGGTCGGGTAGTAGAGCAGCTGCTTCTCGATCAGTTCRCCCAGGAYYTCGTGCTKSGGCAGGTGGTCGGTCACGAGGTCGTGATAGGCCAGCTCGTCGATCTGGCGCACGCCGTGCACCAGGATGACCTGCTCGAACTTCTCGTAGGTGTCGGGGTCGCGGATGATGCTCATGAACGGCGCCAGGCCGGTGCCGGTGCCGAACAGGTAGAGCCGCTTGCCCGGCAGCGTGTAGTCGRTCAGCAGCGTGCCGGTCGGCTTGCGGCCGACGATGACGGTGTCGCCGACCTGGATGTGCTGCAGCTTCGAGGTCAGCGGGCCTTCCTCGACCTTGATGCTCAGGAACTCCAGGTGTTCCTCGTAGTTCGGGCTCACGATGCTGTAGGCCCGCAGCAGGGGCTTGTYGTTGACCTTCAGGCCGATCATCGTGAAGTGGCCGTTCGAGAAGCGCAGGGCCGGRTCTCGGGTGGTCGTGAAGGTAAACAGGCGGTCGGTCCAGTGGTGGACGCTCAGCACACGTTCTTCGCTGAATGCACTCATGGTTTCTTCTCCGTCAGTAGGGGCGGCGCCTCTCGCAGCGCGACTTTCATGTAGTGAATGCTACATCAAAGTGGAGTGAATGCTACACAAGCTGCGCAATGACCGCAAGCTGCCCAGGGTCCGCGAGGACGCGCCATTCGCCAAGGTCTGCGACCTCCACGGAGATCGTCGCGCGCACCCGACCCGCCAGCAGGCGAAAATCCACGGAATGCACCGACACAGACTTCCGCAGATACCCATCCAGGCGCTTGGCGCTGCGGCCCTGGCAGCCGCCGTCCTGGCGGGCTGCGCCTCCTCCGCGCCATCGACGGCACCGGCGTCGGACCCGCCGCCCGGCCCGGCCGCAACCGCCCGGCCGGCGATGCCGCCCCCGACCCCGAAGCCCACGGGCGCGGACGATGCGACGCTCCAGCAGGGATTCGGACGCTGGGTCGCGGACTTTCGCGCCAGCGCGCGCGAAGCGGGCATCAGCGAGGCGACGCTTCGCGCTGCGTTCGACGACGTGCACTACCTGCCGCGCGTTGTCGAACTGGATCGCGCCCAACCCGAATTCACGCGCACGGTCTGGGACTACCTCGACAACACCGTGACGCCCCAGCGCGTCGCGCTGGGCCAGGACAAGCTGCTGCAGGTTCGCGCCGAAGCCGATGCGGCGGCCGCGCGCTACGCCGTGCCCCCCGGCATCGTGGTCGCCATCTGGGGCATGGAGAGCAACTTCGGCAGCAACTATGGCAGCACCCCGACCATCGATGCACTGGCGACCCTGGGCTTCGAGGGCCGCCGCGAGGAGTGGGCGCGCCGTGAATTGCTCGCGGCGTTGAAGATCCTCGACCGGGGCGACATCGACCGCGATCACATGATCGGCTCCTGGGCAGGGGCCATGGGCCAGACACAGTTCCTGCCGTCGAATTTCCTGGCCTACGCGGTGGATGCCGACGGGGACGGCCGGCGCGATATCTGGGGCAGCATGGCCGACGTCACGGCCTCGACGGCCAACTTTCTCTCGAAGTCGGGCTGGAAGGCGGGCCAGCCTTGGGGCGTGGAGGTGCAGTTGCCGACGGGCTTCGACCACGGCCGTGCGGACGCTGCCGTGCGCCAGTCCAGCGCGCAATGGGCCGCCGAGGGCTTGCGAAGCGCGGACGGCCGGCCGTTGCCGGACTTCGCGGACGGCTCGATCCTGCTGCCCGCGGGTGCGCGTGGCCCCGCCTTCCTGGTCGGACCCAATTTCCGCGCGATCCTGCGCTACAACAACTCGACCAGCTATGCGCTCGCGGTCGGTCTGCTTTCACAGCGGCTGACCGGCGGCCCCGGCGTGCAGGCGCCCTGGCCGCGCGATCTGGCGGCGCTTTCGCGCACTGAGCTGCTGGAGCTTCAGACCGCCTTGAACCAGCGCGGCTTCGCCGCCGGCACGCCCGACGGCATGATGGGGCCGGCGACCCGCGACGGGATTCGCCGGTACCAGCGCAGTGTCGGCCTGCCCGCGGACGGCTTCCCGAGCGCGGCCGTGCTGCAGCGCTTGCGTGAGCCTTAGGGCATGCGGGTTCCGGCTACAGCGCACCCGCCGGCCTGTCGCCGCGTTCCGAGAGTTTTCGCTCCAACGCAGCCATCCCGGCAGGGACATTGAGAGATGCGCCGTTGGCCTCCATGCTCAGCCCCAGCGCATGCAGGGTGCGAAAGAGATGGTGTTCCCTGCATTGCTCGCCCATCTGCCCGATGCGCAGAATGTTGAGTCCGAACGACCCTGAGATCTCCACCTTGTGCGTGCTCGACATGTGGCTCCGGACGCGGTCCGCCGCCACGGCGGCGGGCACGTTGATGCCAACCACCGAGTTCAGGCGCGAGGGTGCCTCGACCAGCAGCGTCAGGCCCATCGCTTCGATGCCGGACTGGAGCGCTTCGGAACAGACGCGATGGCGCCGGAAGCGGGCGGACAGGGTCTCTGCGCAGACCAGGCGGAGTGCCTCGTGCAGCGCGAGGATGCCCGACACCGGCGCGGTGTAGTGGTAGGAGCTCTGGTTCCAGAACTTGTCCGCCAGCTTCGCGTCCAGACACCAGTGCGGCAGGGTGTCCTGTCGCCGTTCGATCGCCTCCCAGGCGCTTTGGGAAAACGCAAGCAGCGAAACGCCCGGGATCGACGACAGACCCTTCTGTCCCCCGGTGATGACGGCATCGATCTGCCAGTCGTCCATCTCGAGCGGCATGGTGCTCAGCGTGCACACGGCATCCACGATGACCAGGCACCCATGCGCCTTGGCGAGTCGTGCGATTTCCTGCAGTTCCCGGTTGAGGACCGTATTYGAAGTTTCGCCCTGGACAATGGTCAGCACGTCGTACTTGCCGGTGCGCATGCGCGCTTCGACCAGAGCGGGCCGGGCGCTGGCGTTGTCCTCGACTGGGAGGACGTCGACATGGCCGCCCACCCGGCGTGCCATCTCCGCCATGCGCTGGCTGAAAAAGCCGTTGGTGACGCTGAGGACGGTCGTGCCCGGCGCCACCAGGTTGGTGATGGCCATTTCCATCGCGGCCGAACCGGGACCCGCCACGCCCAGGACATGCGGCGAGGCGGTCTGAAACACATAGCGGCCCATGTTCTTCACCTGCTCGATGACCTTGCTCATGGTCTCTCCCAGGTGATTGATGACGATGGAATTCGCATACGCGACGCGATGGGGAATCGGCACGGGGCCGGCGCCCATCATCAACAAGGGTTCGTCCGGCAGGATGCTTTCGAGAGGACTGATGTGCGGGGGAGGCAGATACGTCACGAGTTGGCTTGTGGATGGTTGAGGTGCAGTCGCAGGAATTGCGGGCAGCGGAATGCGCATGGCAGTCTAGCCGTGGCACCRCCACGCGTGCTGGAATTCAGCGTCATTCGCAGGTCGACTTGAGTTCGATGTCGGCCCCGCACTTCGAGGCCCGTCTCTGCCTTCAGTTCGTTCAGCGCACGCTGCAGTTGCGGGGCTACGGGCTCGCCTGCAGCATCGCCGCCATCTTCTGATGGATCAGATTGACCGCCTTCAGGGGCCGCAGCATCACCTTGAACTCGGTGATCCTGCCTTCGTCGTTCCACTTGATCATGTCGACCCCGTTGATGCCGATGCCGTCCAGCTCGAGCTCGAACTCGAGCACCGCGTCCCGCTCTCCCGTGAGCTCTCGAACGTAGCGGAACGAGGGGTTGAAGAAGACCTGAAATGCGGCGGCGAGGTACTTCTTCGTGATGGCTTTTCCGACTTGCGGCGTATGGACCACCGGTGAATGGAAGGTCGCGTCGTCGGCAAGAAGCGCGTCGAGTCCTGGCGCGTTGCGTTCCCTGACGAGTTGATGCCAGGCGGCGATCGGGCTGGATGTCATGAATGGTTCCCCCAACATTGCGGATGAGGCCGCGACTCTGCCCCGGACCGGCCGGAAAGACAAGCGCCGCTCAAGCGGGCTGGGCGGTCCGCGAGTGGTCTTTCCCCGGCTTGGCTTCCAGCACCTCGCCCAGCACGCGAACGCCCGCATCGACGGCCGCCGCCGGCACGCTGCCGAAGCCCAGCACGAGGCCGTTGTCGCTGACCGGCGTGATCGCGAAGCGGCCGATGGGCGAGGTGGTGACCTGGCGCAGGTCGGCGTCGTGCGCCGCCGCGGTCTCGGACACGTGGGCCGGCAGTCGTGCGATGGTGTGCAGGCCGCCGTGCGTCGGCACGATGTCGAGCAAGCCGGCCAGGCGCCGCTGGCAGGCTTCGGCCAGGGCCTCGTAGCGTTCCAGGTACAGGTGCCGCATGCGGCGCAGATGGGCCGCGAAATGCCCCTCGTCGATGAACTCCGCCACCACCGCCTGGGTGTGCGACGGCACGCCCTGCAGGAAGTGGCTCATGATCGTGCGGAAGGTGTCGACCAGGGCCRGCGGCGCCACCAGGTAGCCCAGCCGCAGCGCGGGAAACAGCGATTTGCTGAAGGTGCCGACGTAGATCACCAGGCCGGTCGTGTCCACGCTCTTGAGCGTCGGCAGCGGCCGGCCGCCGAAGAAGAACTCGCCGTCGTAGTCGTCCTCGATGATCCAGGCGCCCGCCCGCTCGGCGGCATGCAGCAGCGCGAAGCGGCGCTCCAGGCTCATCACGCTGCCCAGCGGCTGCTGGTGCGAGGGCGTCACGAAGGCCAGCCGGAAGCGCGGCGCCAGGCGCAGGCCCTCTTCGACGCACAGGCCTTCGTCGTCGACCGGCACCGGGACCAGCTCGGCACCGGTGGCGATCAGGCTGTTGCGCGCGCCGATGGCGCCGGGGTTCTCGAACCAGATCTTGTCGCCCGGATTCAGCAGCGTCGAGCCGATCAGGTGAAACGCCTGCTGGGCGCCGCCGACGATGAACAGCTGCTCCGGGTCGCAGGTGATGCCGCGATTGGCGCGCAGGTGCGAGGCGATGGCGCGCCGCAGTTGCGGCGATCCGTTCGGGTCGCCATAGCCCATCAGCTCGTCGCGCCCGCCGCGCAGGTACTTGGCGGACAGGCGCGCCCACTGCGCGACCGGGAAGGCGTCGAAGGCCGGCAGCGCCGTGGTGAAGGCGCGTGCCACATGCGGCAGCCGCTGACGCGTGCCGAAGCGCTGCACCGCCTGCGTCATCACCGTCGACAGCACCGGCGACGCTGCCCGGAGGGCCGCGGCCTGCGATCTCGCGGGCATCGGGCGGCTCGCGCCCAGGGCGGCGCTGACGAAGGTGCCGGCGCCGGTGCGCGACTCGACCAGTCCTTCGGCGGTGAGCCGGTCGAACACCTCGATCACCGTCGTGCGCGACACGCCGAGGTCGCGCGCCAGGGTGCGGCTGGCCGGCAGGCGGTCGCCGGCCTGGAAACCGCCGGTCAGGATCATCTCGCGCAGCGCCACGCAGACCCGGGTGCTCACCGGCTGATGGGACGAGGGGTCGATGCGCAAGGACAGCAGCAGCGATCCGCCGGCACGTTTGACCATCGCGTCTCCTGATTGTGGTTTTCAAAATGGTATCAGCCAAACATCAGAATGGACCTGTCTCCAAGGCCACTTCACGCGGACCATCCGGCTTTTCTAGTCCCGGCACAGGCACGCAGCTTCATGAAGATCCAGAAGATCGAGACCTTTTGCAACCTGCACGTCGGCTTCGTGCGCGTGACCGCGGAAGACGGCGCGCAGGGCTGGGGCCAGGTGTCGCCCTACAACGCCGACGTCACCGCCCAGGTGCTGCACCGGCAGGTCGCGCCCTGGTCGCTGGGGCAGGGCGGCGAGGACCTGGATGCGCTGGTCGACCGCATCGCCGAGCGCGAACACAAGTTTCCCTGCGCCTACCTGTACCGCGCGATCGGCGGCCTCGACACCGCGCTGTGGGACCTGCGCGGCAAGCGCGAAGGCAGGAGCGTGTGCGAGCTGCTGGGCGGCACGCCCGGCCGGCTGCGCGCCTATGCCTCGTCGATGAAGCGCGACATCACGCCCGAGGACGAGGCCCGCCGCATGCTGCGGCTGCGCGACGCGCACGGTTTCGACGCCTTCAAGTTCCGCGTCGGCGCCGAATGCGGGCACGACGTCGACGAATGGCCCGGCCGCACCGAGGCCATCGTGCCCACGATGCGCCGCGCGCTGGGCGACACGGCCGCGTTGCTGGTGGATRGCAACAGCGGCTTCTCGCCCGCGCGTGCGATCGAGGTCGGACGCCTGCTGGAAGACCAGGGCATCGAGCACTTCGAGGAGCCCTGTCCCTACTGGGAGCTCGATCAGACGCAGCAGGTGCGCGAGGCGCTGAAGCTCGACGTCACCGGCGGCGAACAGGACTGCTATCTGCCGATGTGGAAGCACATGATCGCCACGCACACGGTGGACATCGTCCAGCCCGACGTCTGCTACGTCGGCGGCCTCGCGCGGACCCTGCGCGTCGCTGCGATGGCGGCGCAAGCGGGCCTGCCGTGCACACCGCATAGCGCCAACCTGTCGATGGTCACGGTGTTCACGATGCACCTGCTGCGGGCGATACCCAACGCCGGCAAGTACCTGGAGTACTCGATCGAGGGCCCGGACTACTACCCGTGGCAGGAGGGCCTGTTCGTGCACGCGCCGTACGAGGTGCGCGACGGGCATGTCGCGGTCCCGGACGAACCCGGCTGGGGTGTCGAGATCGATCCCGAATGGCTGGCGCGGTCGCGCTACCAGGTGTCGGAGCGCGCCGCGTGAACGCCGGGCTCCAGGCGCTGGTGCGCGAGGCACAGGCCAACGGCCGCATTGCCGACCTGCCCGGAGAGCACTTCATCGACGGCCGCTTCGTGCCCGCGGCCCGCGGTGGGCGCATGGAGACCTTCGACCCGGGAACCGGCGAGGCCTTCGCCTCCTTCGCGGCCGGCGATGCCGACGATGTGGACGCCGCGGTGCGCGCCGCACAGGCGGCCCTGCGCGGGCCGTGGCGATCCATGACGCCGGCCGAGCGCGGCCGGCTGCTGTGGCGCATCGCCGGGCGCATCCGCGCCTCGGCCAACCGGCTGGCCGTGGCCGAGACCCTGGATTCCGGCAAGCGGCTGTCCGAGGCGCTGGGCGACGTGGCCGGCGCCGCCGCCACCTTCGAGTACTACGCGGGGGCCTGCGACAAGCACCAGGGCGACAGCATCCCGCTGGGCACCGACCACCTGGCCTTCACGCTCAACGAACCGGCCGGCGTGACGGCGCACATCATCCCGTGGAACTACCCGCTGTCGACGGCGGCGCGCGGCATGGCGCCGGCGCTGGCGGCCGGCTGCACGGTGGTGGCCAAGCCGGCCGAGCAGACGCCGCTGACCGCGCTGATGCTGGCCGAGCTGTGCGCGCTGGCCGGGCTGCCGGCGGGGGTCTGCAATGTGGTCACCGGCACCGGTGCGGCAGCCGGCGCGGCACTGGTCCGGCATCCGGGCGTGCAGCACATCAGCTTCACCGGCTCGGTCGCGACCGGCATCGACGTGATGCAGGCGGCGGCGCCGCACGTCACGCGGCTGGTGCTCGAACTGGGCGGCAAGTCGCCGGTCGTGGTGCTGGCCGATTGCGACATCGAGCAGGCGATCGAAGGCGTGCTGGGCGCGATCTACGAGAACGCGGGGCAGATCTGCTCGGCGGGCTCGCGCCTGGTGATCGCGCGCGAGATCCACGAGGCCTTCGTCGACCGGCTGCAGGCGCGCGCGCAGGCCATGCCGTTGGGGCACGGCCTGCGCGACTGCGGCATGGGGCCGGTGAGTTCGCTGGCGCACCGCGAAAGAATCGCGGGCTACGTGGACCGGGCTCGCGAACGGGGCGTCAGGGTGCGCACGGGCGGGCAGGCCTGCGCCGATCCGCAGACCGGACGCGGCTGGTTCTACCCGCCCACCATCCTCGACGACGTGCCGGCGATGGACGAGGCGGTGCAGCAGGAGATCTTCGGCCCGGTGCTGGCGGTGCAGGTGTTCGACGACCTGGCGCAGGCGGTGGCATTGGCCAACGGCACGGCCTACGGCCTGGTCGCAGGCGTCTACACGCGCAGTTTTGCGGCAGCGCACCAATTGGCGCGCGACATCGATGCCGGGCAGATCTTCATCAACGAGTATTTCGCGGGGAGCATCGCGGTGCCGTTCGGCGGCAACAGGCGATCGGGCTTCGGCCGCGAAAAAGGCCTGGAAGCCCTGCGCAGCTACAGCCGGATCAAGTCCGTGGCGGCAAGGATTTCCTGAATGGAACTGGTATGACGAAGTTTCGAGAATGGCACTGTCCGGCCGACCACCCGGTTTCTAGACTGCGCCACGATGGGGGAACACCGTGCAAGATCGACTGACAAGGAGTGAAGCAATGAAGAGCCCTTTGATTCGCAGGCGCCTGACGCTGGGAGCGCTGGCCGTGATGGGCGCGTTGCTGGCGCACCCGGCCGCCGCGCAGCAGCAACTGACCATCGTGTCCTTCGGCGGCGCCTTCCAGGAAGCGCAGATGAAGGCCAAGTGGGCGCCCGCCGCCAAGGCCCTGGGCATCACGCTCAAGGAAGAAACCTACACCGGCATCGCCGACCTGCGCCTGAAAGCCAAGGCCGGCGCCGTGACCTGGGACATCGTCGGCAGCGGCGCGGGCAGCGCCGCGCGCGCCGGTGCCGAAGGCCTGCTGGAGCCGATCGACTACAAGACAGTGGACGTCTCGACCTTCGGTCCCGGCCTGGCGTCGGAGTTCTGCGTCGGCGGCACGGTGTTCTCGAACGTGTTCGCGTTCAACACCAAGACCTATCCGGACGGCCATCCGCAGCCGCAGACCTGGGCCGACTTCTGGGACGTGAAGAAATTCCCCGGCAAGCGCTCGTACCGCAACGCCGTGGCGGGCTCGCTCGAACCGGCGCTGATGGCCGACGGCGTGCCGCCCGAGAAGGTCTATGAAGTGCTGTCCGCCCCGGGCGGCATCGAGCGCGCCCTCAAGAAGATCAAGGAGCTCAAGCCCCACATCGCCGTCTGGTGGTCGTCGGGTGCGCAACACGCGCAACTGATGAAGGACGGCGAGGTCGACATGGTGACCGGCTGGAACGGCCGCTTCGACGGCGTCATCAAGGACGGCGGCAAGGTCAAGTACGGCTACAACCAGGCGATCCTGGACGTCGACTGCTATGCCGTGCCCAAGGGGGCGCCGAACCAGGCGCTGGCCATGAAGTTCCTGAACGAGATCGGCAAGCCGCAGTACCAGGCCGAACTGGTGAAATTCATCAACTACGGGCCCACCAACAAGAAGGCCTTCGAAGGCAGCGCGATCGATCCGGTCGTGGCCAAGGGACTGCCCACTTATCCGGACAATGTTTCGAAGCAGATGCTGCTCGACGCGGGCTGGTACCTGAAGAACGAGGCCCGGGCCGCGCAGCTGTACCAGAACATGCTCACCGAATAGCGCTTGCGGCCTCGGCTCCGCGATACTCGACCAGGGGCCCGCCCGACGGGCGGAGACTTCTCTTCCAGAAAGCAGGTTGATGCATGGTGCGCAATTCGTCGCTGCCGATCTCGATGCGGCAGGTGACCAAGAAGTACGGCAATGTCTTCGCACTGGACCATGTCGACCTGGACATTCGCAGCGGCGAGTTCCTCACGCTGCTGGGGCCATCGGGGTCGGGCAAGACCACGCTGCTGACCGTGCTGGCCGGCTTCACCCGGCCCGACCACGGGAGCCTGAAGTTCGGCGATGCCGAGATGATCACCACGCCCCCGCACAAGCGGGGTGTCGGCATGGTGTTCCAGAACTACGCGCTGTTCCCGCACATGAGCGTGGCCGAGAACGTGGCTTTCGCGCTGCGGCTGCGCGGTGTCGCGCGCAGCGAAAGCGCCGAGCGCGTTGCGAAGGCGCTCGAGATGGTGCGCCTGGGCGGCTTCGGCGCCCGCGGCATCGACCAGTTGTCGGGCGGCCAGCGCCAGCGGGTGGCCCTGGCACGGGCCATGGTGTTCGAGCCGCGCATCATGCTCATGGACGAGCCGCTGTCGGCACTCGACAAGCAGCTGCGCGAGCACATGCAGATCGAGCTGCGGCAACTGCACGACAAGCTCGGCATGACCACCGTCTACGTGACCCACGACCAGCGCGAGGCGCTCACCATGTCGGACCGCATCGCGGTCGTGAATGGCGGCCGCATCGTGCAGCTCGACACGCCCCGTGCGATCTACGAGCGCCCGGCCCATCGTTTCGTGGCCGAGTTCATCGGTGAATCGACCTTCGTGCCGGTGACGGTGGTGCAGGGGCACGTGCGGCTGGCCGAGCGCACGCTGCGCGCCGCCGAGCATCCGGGCGTCGATGGCGCGCGGCTGCTGATGTTGCGGCCCGAGCGGCTGCAACTGCTGGACGCGGGGCCGACGCAGGCCCCCGACGGGCTCAATGTCTTCGACGGCAGGCTGGTGGCGCAGGTCTACCAGGGCGACAGCGCCCTGCTGCATGTGGCACTGGACGGCGGCACGATGGTCTGGCTGCGGCATGCCACGCACGGCACGGGCAAGGCCGCACCGGAGCCGGGCGCCGCGGTGCGGCTGGGCCTGAGTCCGCAGGACACCGTGCTGCTGCCGGCCGAAGGTTCGGCCGCATGACGGCATTGACCGCGGCGCGTGCCGGGCCGACCCACGCGCAGCCCATCGCGACGCCGAACGCGCAAGCGCTGCGCCGCGTCGCGCAATGGGAACGCCTCGGGCTGCTGGGGCTGGTGGCGCCGGCATTGCTGCTGATCGCCGTCACGATGCTGGCGCCGGTGGGCTGGCTGTTCTACCTGTCGCTGTTGTCCGACGACGGCCAGTGGAGCTTCGAGCACTACCAGCGGATGTGGGAGCAGCCCTCGTACTGGCGCACCTTCGCCACCACCTTCCAGGTCAGCCTGATGACCACCGGCCTGTGCATGCTGATCGGCTATCCGCTGGCCTACTGCCTGTCGGAGCTGCCGAGGCGCGCGGCCAACCTCTGCATGATCGCGGTGCTGCTGCCGCTGTGGACCTCGCTGCTGGTGCGCACCTATGCCTGGCTGGTGCTGCTGCAGCGCAAGGGCCTGGTCAACGGCTGGGGCATCGCGCTGGGCTGGTGGGACGAGCCGCTGGCGCTGGTGCACAACCTGACCGGCACGCTGATCGGCACCGTGCACGTGATGCTGCCGTTTCTCATTCTTCCGCTGTACTCGGGCATGCGCGCCATCGATCGCGACTACCTCAAGGCCGCGGCCAACCTGGGCGCCTCGCCGGCACGCAGCTTCTGGCTGGTGTTCCTGCCGCTCTCGCTGCCCGGGCTGACCAGCGGCGCCGTGATCGTCTTCATCCTGTGTCTGGGCTTCTACATCACGCCGGCCGTGCTCGGCGGGGGCAAGGTGATCATGGTGTCGAGCCGCATCGCCAACGACATCGAGGTGTTCTTCAACTGGGGCGCGGCCAGCGCGCTGGGCGTGGTGCTGCTGGTGCTCACGGTGGCGGTGATCCTGGTCGCATCCAGGCTGATGGGCGCGCGCGGATTGCTCGGCGGGCAGGAGGTGCGATGAGCATGCCCGACTGGCTCAGGCATCCCGTCACGCAGACCCAGGTCACCCGTGGCCAGCGCCTGTGGCTCTACGCGCTGGCGGCGCTCGTGATGCTGTTCCTGGTGATTCCGACCCTGATCGTGATCCCGATGTCGTTCTCGGCATCGCAGTACCTGGAGTTTCCGCCGCGCGAATGGTCCATCCGCTGGTACGCGAGCTACTTCGCCTCGTCGTCCTGGATGCAGGCGACCGCCACCTCGCTCAAGGCGGCCGCGCTGACCACGCTGGTGGCGACGCCGCTCGGCACGATGGCGGCCTATGGCCTGCACGCCTCGCGCTGGCGCTTCGCGGGGCCGATGACGATGCTGCTGTTGACGCCGATGGTCGTGCCGGTGATCCTGATCGGCATCGGCGTGTTCTACGCCTACGTGAAGCTCAAGATGGTCAACACCCTGCTGGGCCTGGCGCTCGCGCACAGCATGCTGGCGGTGCCGGTGGTGATGATGGTCGTCGCGTCGGCGCTGAAGTCCTTCGACCTGAACCAGGAGCTGGTGGCGCGCAGCCTGGGCGCCTCGCGCGCCCGGGCCTTCTGGCTGGTGACCCTGCCGCAGATCCGCTTCAGCGTGGTGACCGCGGCCGTGCTGGCCTTCCTCACGTCGTTCGACGAGGTCATCGTGTCGCTGTTCGTCTCGGGCGGCGACCATTCGACCCTGACGCGCAACATGTTCAATGCGCTGCGCGACCAGGTCGACCCGACCATCGGCGCGATCTCCACGCTGATCATCGCCGTGACCTCGCTGCTGCTGGTGTTCACGCAGTTCGTGGGCAAGCGCGTTTGATGCGCACTGAAGGCACTGCCGCTTCGTGACGGAATTCGACTTCATCGTCATCGGCGCGGGCTCGGCGGGCTGCGTGCTGGCCAATCGCCTCACGGCCTCGGGGCGCCATACCGTGCTGCTGCTGGAGGCCGGCGGCAGCGATCGCCGCTTCTGGCTCAAGGTGCCGATCGGCTACGGCACCTCGTTCTACAACCCCTCGGTCAACTGGATGTACCGCACCGCGCCCGATGCCGGCCTGGCCGGGCGCGAAGGCTACTGGCCGCGCGGCAAGGTGCTCGGGGGCTCCAGCAGCATCAACGCGATGGTGTTCGTGCGCGGCCAGCCGGCGGACTTCGACGAGTGGGCCGGCATGGGGAACGCCGGCTGGGGCTGGGACGACGTGCTGCCCTGGTTCAAGAAGCTCGAAGACAGCGAGCACGGCCCCAGCGCCTGGCGCGGTGTCGGCGGGCCGCTGCATGTCAGCGACGTCTCGCAGGCGGTTCATCCGCTGTGCCAGGCCTATCTGCGCGCCGGCTCGGAGCTCGGCCTGGCGCTCAACGGCGACCTCAACGGGGCCAGCATCGAGGGTGTCGGCACCTATCAGATCACGACCCGCAACGGGCTGCGCGAATCGGCCAGCACGGCCTACCTGCATCCGGCGATGAAGCGCGCCGCGCTGACCGTGCGAACCGGTGCGCAGGCGACGCGCATCCTCTTCTCCGGCACGCAGGCCTGCGGCGTGCGCTACCTGATGGGCGGCCAGGCRCACGAGGTCCGTGCGCGGCGCGAGGTCATCCTGTCGGCGGGCGCGATCAACTCCCCGCAGCTGCTCATGCTGTCGGGCATCGGCCCGGCCGCGCAGCTGCAGGCGCACGGCATCCCCGTCGTGGCCGACCGAGGCGCGGTAGGGCGGAACCTGCAGGACCACCTGTGCATCGACCATCTTTATCGCTCGCGCGTGCCGACCCTCAACACCGAACTCGGGCCCTGGGGCGCCAAGCTCTGGGCGGGCCTGCGCTACCTGGCGGCCCGAAACGGGCCGCTGGCCCTCAGCGTGAACCAGGGCGGGGGCTTCGTGCGCTCGCGCCAGGGGCTGGATCGTCCCAATCTGCAGCTCTATTTCTCTCCGTTGAGCTATCTGCGGGCCCGTGCCGGCAAGCGCGAACTGATGCGTCCCGACCCCTATCCTGGCTTCCTGCTCGGCGCCCAGCCGTGCAAGCCGACCAGCCGGGGCCATCTGCGGCTGCAGGGGCCCGACCCGCTGGCGGCGCCCGTCATCGCGCCCTGTTCGCTGGACACCGAGAGCGACCGCCGGGACATGCTCGAGGCGACCCTGTTCCTGCGCAAGCTGGCGGCCACGCCGGCCCTCAGCGCGGTGATCGAGAGCGAGCTGATGCCGGGAGGCCAGGTCCGGTCGCATGAGCAGTTGATCGAAGACATCCGCCAGCGCGCTTCCACGGTCTTTCATCCGGTGGGCACCTGCCGCATGGGGCCCGATCCGCTGGATTCGGTCGTCGATCGCCACCTGCAGGTGCACGGCGTGCAGCGGCTGCGCGTGATCGATGCCTCCGCATTTCCGACGCTGCCCTCGGGCAACACCAATGCGCCGACCCTCATGCTGGCCGAGAAGGCCGCCGCCGGGGTGCTGGCCGATCACCAGGAACAGAGCCTTCGATGAACCACGCCGCCACCGATCTCCTGGCCGATTGCAAGCTGGCGCCCTATTGGTGGGACGACGTGCCGCGTCCGGCGATTGCCGAGGCGCCCCTGCCCGGCACGGTGGACGTGGCGGTCGTCGGTGCCGGCTACACCGGCCTGCATGCGGCGCTGCAGACCGCGCGCGGCCAGCGCTCCACGCTGGTGCTGGATGCGGAGGAGGCCGGCTGGGGCTGCAGCACGCGCAACGGCGGCCAGGTGTCGACCAGCATCAAGCCCGGCTTCGACCCACTGGCGCGCCGGCACGGGGCGCAGCGCGCCTTCGAGATCCTGAAGGAAGGGCAGCGCTCGCTGGCCTTCATCGGCGACTTCATCCGCCGGGAGCAGATCGACTGCGACTTCGGCGCCGTCGGCCGCTTCCATGCGGCGCACAACGCCGCGCAGTACGAGGCCCTGGCCCGCAGGGTCGGCGAGCAGCCCCGGGGCCTGGAGGTCGACGCCCACATGGTGCCGCGGGCCGAACAGCGCAGCGAACTCGGCTCCGACGTGTACTGGGGCGGGGCGGTGTACACGCAGCATTGCTCGGTGCACCCCGCGCGCTATCACCAGGGCTTGCTGGAACGCGCGCTGGCCGCCGGCGTGCAGGTGGCGCCGCGCACGCCGGTGGCGCGCATCGAAAGGCAGGGCGAGCGCTTTCTCGTGCATACCGCTCGCGGCGCCGTGCTGGCGCGCGACGTGGCGGTGGCGACCAACGGCTACACCGGCGCCGCCACGCCCTGGCTGCAGCGCCGCGTGATCCCGATCGGCAGCTACATGATCGCGACCGAGGAGCTGCCGCCGGGCCTGATGGACCGCCTGATCCCGAAGAACCGGATCGTCAGCGACACGCGCAAGGTCGTCTACTACTACCGGGCCTCGCCGGACCGCAAGCGCATCCTGTTCGGCGGCCGCGTCTCGCACCAGGAAACCGACCCGCGCGCCAGCGCGCCCAGGCTGCACGCCGACATGGTGAAGGTGTTCCCCGAACTCGCGGGCACGCGCATCAGCCATTCGTGGTGCGGGTTCGTGGCCTACACCTTCGACGAGCTGATGCATGTCGGCAAGCACGAGGGCATGCACTACGCGATGGGTTACTGCGGCGCCGGCGTCGGCACCTCGAGCTATTTCGGCATGCGCGTGGGCCAGCAGGTGCTGAGCCTCGCCGAAGGGCGCACCGCGCTCGACGGCCTGGCCTTCCAGACCCGGCCGCTGTACCGCGGAAACCCCTGGTTTCTGGCGCCGTCGGTGCTCTACTACCGCTGGCGCGACCGCCGGCCCGTCTGATATCAGCTGGCCGCGGCGCCGCGCCCGAGCAGGGTCTTCAGCTCACCGCTGTCGACCAGTGTCTGCAGCTCGGTCGAGCCGCCGATCAGCACACCCCTGACGAACACCATCGGGATGGTCGGCCAGCCGGTCCACATCTTGAGCGCGTTGCGCTCGCGCCAGCGGCTCAGATAGCTGCCGTATTCGAGGTAGCAAAACGGTTGCTTCGCCTGCTCCAGGATCTTGCGCGCCTTCTTCGGAAACGGGTTCATCGCCATGCCGACCACCACGATGTCGTTGGCCTGGACCGCATCCATGACCTCGCGCACGATGGCCTGCCGGTTCTCGGCCAGCTTGGTGCGGATGGCGGGATGAATGTGGGCTTCGTCTAGGACGGGACGGGACATCGATGACTTTCTCTGGGTTGCGAAGACGGGATCCGTTCTGGACCACTTGGGCCACGGGGGCGCGGAGGATTCTGCGCTATCCCCACCGCTGTCGATAATCTCGCCCCCCGACCCCATTCCGGCGGAAATGCGTAATGGAAGCGCCACGCGTCGTGGCGCGTGTCAATCGCGGAACGCGCCAAATCTGCTTTGCAACTTCTCGAGCCGGTTCACACGCTCGCCGACCTTCTTCCCAAGTTGTTGAACCACGCTGTCCATCAGGAGGTTGAACAAGCTCACGATAGGAACGGTGGAGTCCCAGAAAAAGCCCACATTTGTCTGTACATGAAACACATGCGGGGTGTGGCTGCGCGCCCAGTGGCAGTAGGCATCCGTGATGACGAACACGGGAACGCCGGATTCCGCGGCAGCCGACGCCAGCAGTTCGGCCTGATGCGCATAGCGACGGATGTCGACCAGGATCAGGCAGCGCGTCGGGCTCTTTGCAGCGCCGAACAGTTCGGAATAGGTGCCGTCAGCCCCGTCGAGAACGCGCACGCCTTCGCGCACGTAGTCGAGTCGCGCCGCAAAATCGGATGCGATGCCGCGCACGGTCTGGTAGCCGGCAACGAACACTCGCTGCGATGTCGCGACCTGCTGCACCATGGCATCCCAGTGTTCGCCCGCGGCTAGATCGTACGCACCTACCATGGCTTCGATTTCTTGGGAGAGTTGCGCGCTGCGCGTACCGGGCTCGGCGCTGTGGTCACGACGGAATTGCTCGAAGCGACCGGGGAGTCGAAGCTCTGCAGGCGCACTCAAGCGGCTGGCTTCCCGCCGAAGCGCGTCGAAGCTGTCGTAGCCCAATGTGCGCAGAAAGCGCCCAACGGTCATCGGGCTGACGCCGGATTTGCGCGCCACAGAGGCCGCGTTCTCCAGCGTCAACTCGCGAGCGTTCGCGGTCAGATAGGCGGCCAGAAGGCGCTCCGAGCGTGTCATCCCGGATGACGCCGACTCAATGCGTTCGAAAAGTGACTGGGAAGGATTCATCGGATGTCGGTGACACGGCCATAGCGCCGCATCCATTCCATGAGCGTGCTGTGATCCAGCGCTTCGACGCGCGTGTTGTCTCGGCCCACCATGGGCCGGGCGCCAATCAATGCGTTCAAGATGCTTTCCTCCACGGCTTCGACCACGCCGAGAAAGAGCGGATCGAGTGTGTGCTGAGCCAGGTACTCCGTTCGACAGACGCCATGGTTGCCGAGCGGCTGGTCCGAGTGGGTGGTGAATGCCAGCATGATATCGCCGGAGCCGTCGCCCCCCGGAGTGCCCGTTCTACCGACGCCAAGTGCGGCACGCCTTGCGAGTCGCTGGAGTTGGCTGGACAGAAGCGGGGCATCGGTTCCCACAAGGACGATGATCGAGCCTTGCTCGCGCTCGGTCGGTCCGCTGCATGGACTGCTCGAACTCGGCATGAGTTCGCCGACGGGCACGCCCAGCACGTTCAGCCATGGGCGAATGCCCATGTTGGCCTGGACCAGCACGCCCACGCGGTAGTCCTGACCCGCGACGCTCACGATGCGCGACGCTGTGCCTGTCCCACCCTTGAAGCCGTAGCAGATCATGCCGGTCCCGCCGCCGACATTGCCTTCCGCGACCGGGCCGGACGCTGCTGCTGCGATGGCTTCGAAGACGTGGGATTCGTCGATGTGCAGCCCATCCATGTCGTTGAGCACGGCGTCGCAGGTCTCCGCGACCACCGGCATCAACCACGGATATGCACCGCGGTCGCCATCGACACGGGAGAGCCATCGCACGAGTGCGTGATGGACCATGCCGATGCTGTGCGTGTTCGTCAGGCCAATGGGGCCGCGAAAGATGCCGGCCTCTTCAATCCAATGTGTCCCGGTCATCTCGCCGTTGCCGTTGAGTGCGTGGACGCCGGCTTTGACGGGCTGCAGCACGCCTGATCGGCCTCGCGGCAGAACGATCGTCACGCCCGTGCGCACCGGGCCCGCACCAACATGCAGCGCGCCGTCCCCCCGAATGAGCGTGGTCTGCCCCACTTCGACGCCTGGTATGTCGGTGATGGCGTTGGCGAGGCCGGTCTTGCCGGGAAAGCGCAAGCCCAGATCTCTCGCTCTTGTCTGTGGGGTGGTGAGGGGCAAGGGATTACTCCTAGATGGTGGTATCAAAATTGCATTGACGTGTTCAATGGTAGTCAAATAACATTTGTGTGTCATCAATCGGAAGGATGGATAGTTCAAGTGACTGGAATTTCGTGTGCGTTCAGGCGTGGTCGGGCGTGGCTGCCCGCGGTGGTTGCGGCAGCGTCCCTTCTGGTCCTGCCCAGCCTTTCCCTCGCGCAAGCCCAGAAGCCCTTCATCTGGGGCAAGCCGTCGGAGGTGCTTTCCACCGATCCGCATTCGTCGGGCGACGGCTCATCGTGGACGGTCTTCTATCTGATCTACGACCCATTGCTGAGCACGGACGACAAGCTCAACGTCACCCCCAGGCTGGCCGAATCCTGGGAGCAGGTCTCGCCCACGTCCTATGTCTTTCACCTTCGCAAGAACGCGGCGTTCTCCAACGGTCGGCCGCTGACCTCCGCCGATGTGGTGGGCAGCTTGAAGCGGCTGACAGATCCGCAGAAGGCGCGCGGCTGGGGCAAACAGATCGGTGGTGTGAGCGATGTGGTCGCGATCGATGCGCACACCGTGCGCATCGACCTGGTCAAGCCGAATACCTCCCTGCTCTCCATCCTCGCCGTCGCGACCACGTCGATCCTGCCGATGAAGGAAATCGAGGCTGGCACCTTCGACCCGGCCAAGGGAATGCTCGGCTCAGGTCCCTACAAGGTGGCACAACACCGCCAGGACGAAGCTTGGCTGCTGGAGCGCAATCCGTACTATTGGCAAAGCGGCAAGCCGGTCATGGACAGGATGACGATCCGCGTCATGCCCGACGATGCGGCGCGCCTTGCGGGCCTGCGTGACGGCAGCATCGACGTCGCGACGTTCGAGAACCCCGACACACCGCGCCTGCTGGGTGCCATCCCAAGCGTGCAGTCGGTGGTTCAGAAAACGCCCAACTACTTCCACCTGGACCTGAGTGGTCTCCATGGCAACTCGGTCTTCAAGGATCGTCGTGTGCGCCAGGCGGCCGAGTTGGTCATCGATCGTCCTGCGATCGTGAACGCGGTGTTCGGCGGCGAATCGGCGGTGGAATACGCCGTGCCCAGTGCATTCGGAAAGAAGTCCTGCGAGGGACTGCCAAGCTACACGCTGCCGCGCAAGGAACGGGTGGCCAAGGCCAAGGCACTGTTGAAGGAAGCAGGCAATCCCAATCCGCGCATCAGCCTCATCGCCTCGTCGGTGCTGGTCACCTATCCATTGATCGCCCAAGTGCTGCAGCCACAGTTGCAGGAGGCGGGTTTCAGCGTTCAAGTGCAGCAAGTGCCCGTGGCCGACTGGTACAAGCGCGTTCTGACGACCAACCCGAAGGACTCGAACTTCGATGCCTCCCTGTCCTGGTTTGCGGGCTTCTCGGACCCGGGAATCGTCCTGAACTGGTGGACTTCCGGCTTCTCGCCGGTCTTCACGACATTTCTCGAGCCAGTGGCCGAATACGGCGATCTGATGGTGCAGGTTCGGCAGACGCCCAACGGGTCCGAGCGCGACAAGCTGATGGCGCGTGCGTGCGAGTTGATCGAGAGCTCGGCCAACATCATCCCGCTGGTGGGCAAGCCCGACTACATCGGCTTCCGACGCGACCAGATCGACGCGCGCTTCGGCCCGCTTGAAGGCAATTTCGATGTCTTCAAGTACGTTGCCGAGTTCAAGCGCCGTTGAGTCACAGGTCCGAAAGATGCGAATCGTCTATTACCTTGCATTGCGCCTGGGCATCGCGGCGTTGACCCTTGCCGGGGCATCGATCCTCGTCTTCGCCGGATTGCGCTTGCTGCCCGGAGGCTTCGAGCAGATGGTGCTGGGCCCGGATGCCTCGGTGGAGACGCGCGCCGAACTGGCCGCGAAGTTCGGGCTCGATCAGCCAGGACCGATGCAGTACGTGAAATGGCTGGGCGCCGCTGCGAGCGGAGACCTCGGCGTTTCCATGGCGACCGGCAAGCCGGTGGCCGACGAAATGTTGCGCCGTGCGCCCGCGACGATCCAGGTCGCCCTGATCGCGACAGCCACCGCATTGCTTGTCGGGCTGCCGCTGGGCTTGCTGGCCGGCCTGGGCGCCGGCAGATGGCGGTCTGTGGGCCGCATGGTGGGTGCACTGGGGGCCAGCGTGCCCGAGGTCGTGTTGGGCAGTGTGCTGGTGTATGCATTCTCCAGATGGAGCCTCGGTGCCACGGTGGGGGGCTACGTGCCGCTCACCGAAAACCCCGGTGCCAGCTTGCGTGCCACGCTTCTGCCCGGCATGAGCCTGGGCATCTTCGGTATTGCGCTGCTGGTTCGCACGACGCGGGATTCGGTGCAGCGCGTGCTGACCGATGGTCACGTTCTCACCGCCATCTCGCAGGGTCAAAGCCGTTGGCACATCGTGCGGCACCATGTGCTGCGCAACGCGTCGATCCCTGTGATGACCGTGACGGCCACCTACATCGGTCACCTGCTCGGCGGTGCATTGATCGCCGAGATCCTTTTTTCCGTGCCCGGGATCGGGCTCTACATCTACAGCGCGCTGGGCAACCGCGACTACGCGGTCGTGCAAGCCGGCGTGTTGCTCGCGGCCGCTGTGTTCATCGCGGTGAATACCCTGGCAGATCTGGGATATGCCGTGCTCGATCCTCGCATCGATGCGGGTCGCCGCGGGTGAGGTCTCGAATGAAGCAAGCCATGACAACCATCCTGCGTTTCGCGCGTCACGATCATCTGGCCGCAGTCGGCGGGCTGATCCTCTTGACGCTGCTGTTGCTGGGAGCCCTGGGCCCTTGGCTGCCGCTGGGCGATCCGGATCAGATCGGCGCGGGTCCACGCTTCGCGGCGCCCTCGTGGGCGATGCMTTTCGGCACGGACGAATTGGGCCGCGACCTGTTGCCGCGCGTCGTGCGCGGCATCCGTGCGACATTCGTGCTCGCGCTGGCCTCGGTCTGCGGGACCGCCATTCTCGGAACACTGATCGGGCTGTACGCCGCGTATGTCGGGCGCTGGACCGACACCGTGATTGCCCGTGTGATGGACATCATGTTCGCCTTTCCGGCGCTGATGCTCGGCCTGTTGGTGGCCGCCGTGATCGGGCCTGGAAGCATCTCCGCGCTGGCCGTGATCCTGTTTGCCACGCTGCCCCTGTTCGTGCGGGTGGTGCGCTCGGTCACGCTCGGCATGGTGGGCCGTGGCTTCGTCACGGCGGCCGAGGTGGCCGGCGCCTCGCGCTTGCGCGTGATGCTGGTGCACCTGCTGCCCAATGTGCTGGGCGCCGTGCTGGTGCAGTTCACCTACGCGGTGTCGATCGGGATCCTGATCGAGAGCGGGCTGAGCTTTCTGGGGCTCGGCTCCCAGCCGCCGGAGTCCTCGCTCGGCGCCCTGCTGCGTCTCGGCTCCGTGTATCTGACGATCGCACCCTGGCTGGCTCTTTCGGCGGGTGTGGTCTTGGCCCTGTCGATCGTGGCAGTGAATCTTCTGGGCGACGGGCTGCGTGACGCTCTGGAACCCTTGCGTGGAAGGAGGCTGCGATGAATGAGATCACCACACCGCTCTTGCTGGAGGTCACGGATCTCGTCATCGAGTATGGCGACACGCCAGGCGCCGCCCATCGCGCACTGGACGGTGCCACGCTCACGGTGCGCGCTGGCGAAGTGCTGGGGCTGGTCGGGGAGAGCGGTTCAGGAAAGAGCACGCTGGGCCTGGCCGTGGGACGCCTGCTGGCGGACAACGCTCGCCGATCCGGTGGCGATCTCAAGGTCAATGGGCAACCGGTATTCGAATTGGAGGACGCAGCCATGCGCGAAGTGCGACGCCGCACGTTGGGCTTCATCTTCCAGAACCCCATGGTTGCGCTCGACCCCACCATGCGCGTCGGCAAGCAAGTCGCGCTGGCGGCTGGCAGCAAGGCGCCGGTGCGCGATCTGCTGACGCGCGTCGGGCTGCGCGACATCGAGCGGGTCGAACGCAGTTTTCCGCACCAGCTGTCGGGTGGCATGGCGCAACGCGTTGTGATCGCGATGGCCATCGCACGGAGACCGCTGTTGTTGGTGGCCGACGAGCCCACGGCATCTCTGGACGCGACTCTGCGCGAGCAGATCTTTGCGCTGCTGGTCTCGTTGCGAGACTCGATGAAGACCGGCGTCGTGCTGTTGAGCCACGAGTTGCGCGCCGTGGCCCGCCATTGCGACACCGTGGCGGTGATGTATGCCGGCCGCGTGGTCGAGTATGGGCCGGCAGCGCTGGTGTTCGCACGGCCTGCGCATCCTTACACCGAGGCGCTGCTCGCCGTGGCACCCGGAAAGGAAAAAGTGGGCGAGGTCCTGGCATCGATTCCCGGCGCACCGCCGGCGCTCAGCGGGCGCAGCGAYGATTGCGCCTTCGCCGATCGTTGCGCATACGCCAGCGCCGACTGCCGCTCGCTGCGGCCGGAGCTGCGGGTTGTCGAGGGGCGTTCGGTCGCATGCCACCGCGCCGGTGAACGGGCCCAATTCAAGGAGGCCGCATGACGGACCTGGTGGTGTCGCTCGAGAACGTGGGCGTGACCTTCACGACCGGCCCGGCCTGGAACCGGCGCCGCGTCGATGCGGTGCGCGACGTGACCTTGAGCATCGGCGCCGGCGAAACACTCGGCGTGGTCGGAGAAAGCGGGTCGGGAAAAACGACGATGGGCCGGCTTCTGCTGGGTTTGCAGGCTCCGACGCGAGGCGTTGTGCGCTTCCTCGGCGATGCCATCCCCGCGTCGCGCCGAGCCCGGCAGACCCTGCTGGCGGGACGCATGTCGGTGGTCTTGCAGCAGCCGGAGTGGGCACTCAATCCCCGACTTCGTCTCGGCCTGTCGGTGGAGGAACCGCTGGCGGTCACGGGCACAGGAACGCCAGGAGCGCGCCGCGCCCGCGTGGCGGAGATGCTCTCGCTGGTGGGCCTCAACCCCGGCTTTGCCGAGCGTTTCCCGCACGAGCTCTCTGGCGGACAGCGTCAAAGGGTTGCCATCGCGCGGGCATTGATCACGCAGCCTCGGTTCCTTGTGTTCGATGAGGCGGTGAGTGCGCTCGACGTCTCTGTGCAGGTGCAGATTCTCAATCTGATCCGAGATTTGCAGCAGCGTCACGGCTTTGCTGCGCTTTTCATTTCCCACGATCTGGCAGCCACGCGCTACGTATGCAGCCGGATCGCGGTGATGCGCTCGGGCGAAGTGGTCGAAATCGGCGATGCCGCACGTTTCTACGAGAAACCTCACCATGCGTACAGCCGGGCGCTCTGGCAGGCCGCTGCGTGAATGCGAAAGGCAAACAATGAAGAATGATTTGAAAACCGCCCAAGACCTTGTTCCGCGCCTGTGGCAGGGCGCATCGGACGGTCGAGCGCTGTCCTTCGACTTTCCTCAACTGAGGGTTGGAATTGCGGAGTATGACGAGGGGCCGACCGGCTGCACGGTCCTTCACGTCGAGGGAGGGGCGGACTGCGAGGTCGACGTACGTGGCGGCGCGCCGGGCCTTCTGGGGGGCTACCCACGCGTGGACGCGATCAGTCTCGCGGGAGGCTCTCTGTACGGGCTGGAGGCGGCCACCGGCGTGGCATCGACCTTGTTGGGCGAACGCGATGGCGCCGTGGGCTGGGGAAAGATCGCGCTGGTCTCCGGCGCCATCATTTACGACTTCGGCGGGCGCGCCAATGCGATCTATCCAGACAAGGCGCTCGGCGCGGCCGCCTACCGGGCGGCGCGGGCGGGGGAGTTCCCGCTGGGCGCGCGCGGAGCGGGGCGCTCGGCTGCGGTCGGTAAATTCCCGGCCTACCCGGATTACGAGCGCGAAGCTGGCGGGCAGGGCGCCGCATTCGCGCTCGTCGGCGGAGCGCGCGTTTTCGTTGCCACCGTGGTCAATGCGCTGGGCGTGATCGTCGACCGCGAAGGCCGCGTCGTGCGCGGCCTGCGTCATCGGCGTACCGGCGTGCGCCATCACCCGCGCGAGGTGCTCGTGCCCGCCGCCTCGGCCGCAGCCGATGTACCCGTCACACCCGTAAACACCATTGCGACCACCGAGAACACCACGCTCACCGTGCTCGTGACCGATCAGCCCATGCCGTCGTTGCTGTTGCGGCAACTCGGCAGGCAGGTCCACTCGTCGATGGCCCGCGCCATCCAGCCATTTCACACGCCGCACGACGGCGACATTCTCTTCGCCCTCTCCACGGGAACGGGGACTGCGTCGGTGGATCCATTCGTGCTCGCCGAAGCTGCATCGGACCTTGCCTGGGACGCGGTTCTGGAAGCGGCGGCCCCCTAGCCGTTTTGCGTCTTCTCGAGATCGCACGCCATTGCCCCCATCACTCCAGTACTCGAACGATCATGGAATCGAATCTCAACGAATTGAGCGCAGGCGAGCTGCATGCGCGCTACAAAAACCGTACGCTGACCCCGGTCGATGTGACCCGGGCCGTGCTCGAGCGCATCGCGCTGTGCGAACCGCGCCTGCACGCGACGTACGCACTGGATGCCGAGGCCGCGCTCGAGGCCGCGCGTCAATCCGAACGGCGATGGCAAGCGCAGATTCCTCAAGGTCCGCTGGACGGTGTGCCGGTGACACTCAAGGAGAACATCGCGACGCGCGGCGTACCCGTTCCGTTGGGCAGTGCGGCCACGGTGCTGAAACCCGCCGCGGAAGATGCGCCCGTGGCCGCGCGCCTGCGTGAGGCCRGTGCGATCATCGTCACCAAGACCGTCATGCCGGACTTCGGTTTTCTGGCGGCAGCGCCGTCGAGTTTTCATCCGTTGGTACGAAACCCCTGGGACACCAGCAAGAATACGGGCGGCTCCAGCTCCGGCGCTGGCGCAGCAGCGGCCGCGGGATACGGGCCCCTGCATGTCGGTACCGACATCGGTGGCTCCATCCGCATTCCTTCGAGCTTCTGCGGCGTGTTCGGACTGAAGCCGTCGCAAGGCCGCGTGCCGGTCGCCCCTCCGTATGCGGGTCGTTGCGCCGGACCGATGACGCGAACCGTGAGCGATGCTGCGTTGATGATGCAGGTCCTCTCGCTGTCAGATGGACGCGACTACTCCAGTCTGCCTTACCAAGCCATCGACTGGCAACGGCTTGGGCGTGACCTGAAGGGTCTGCGCATCGGTCTCTTCATCGAGCCTGCGATGCCGATCCAGCTGGATCCCGAGGTCAAGTCGGCGGTGGTGAACGCGGCCAGGGCGTTTGAAGCGGCCGGCGCCATCGTCGAACCGCTCACGGACTGGAGCACCTACGAAATGCGCTTGGGCTTCGTGCAGTCTTTCGCAATGCGCAGTCGCACGGATCTGGCGGCAATGCCTGAAGAACGGCGCGCACTGGCGGCGCCCGTGTTGCACCAGCTTGCTGCGTTCGCCGCGACGCTTTCCCATGACGAAGTGTTTCAATCCTTCGCGCAGATGCAGGCGATGCGCGCCGCCACGGTGGCCGCGACGCAGCCGTATGACTTCGTGCTGTCGCCGGTCTCTCCCTGCTTGCCTTTCGAGGCGGAGGCCACCAGCAGCAACGCGTCGATGCCGGGACGTGATGTGTATTTCACCAACCCCTTCAACATGTCGGAGCAGCCTGCCGCTTCGGTGAACTGCGGTCATTCGAAGAGTGGCCTGCCCATCGGGCTGCAGATCGTCGGCCGTCGCTTCGACGATCTCGGGGTGTTGCAGATGGCGCGTGCCTGGGAGGAAATGCGACCGGCTCAGACGCCTTGGCCGACGGTGACCTGAGCACCTTTTACCTGTACCCCATTGATCAATCGACTCCGAGGAAAACGATGAATCACCAAGCTCCCATTCGCCTGCTTCTGGCTTGCTTCAAGCACGAAACGAATACCTTTTCTCCCGCGGCAACGCCGCTGCGCCAGTTCTTCCGCAACAGTGACATTCCGCTCGTCGGCGAGGCTGCGGTGACGGCCCGGCGAGGTACGGGGACAGGCATGGGTGGATTCCTTGAAGTGACCGATCGCGAGAGTTGCGAGATCACGGTTGCCGTGGTCGCCGAAGCGAGCCCGAGCGGGCTGGTCGAAACCGAGGCCTACGAAAGGATCACGGGACTGATTCTTGACGCAGCCCGAGGCAAGATCTTCGACGGGATCCTGCTCGATCTGCATGGGGCGATGGTCACGGCCGACCATGAAGACGGGGAAGGAGAGCTTCTGCGCCGGCTTCGCGAACTGCAACCGACCGTGCCGATCGGTGCGGCGCTCGACATGCATGCCAATCTCTATCCCGAGATGGTCGGACGCCTGACTGTTCTCAGCGGCTACCACACCTATCCGCATACCGACATGGCCGCAGCGGGGCGACGGGCCGCAGAGCTGCTGATGCGCACGATCCGCGGGGAAATTCATCCCGTCCTGGCCTGGGACAACCGGCCGATGCTGCCGCACATCATGCGCCAGGGCACACACGCGCAACCCAACCGGTCACTGCAGGCGCGTTGCATCGAGCTCGAGCAAAGCGAAGCCGTGCTTGCCGCCTCGGTGTTCACAGGCTTCCCGCATGCCGACATCCGAAACGCCGGTTTGTCGGCCGTGGTGTGCGCGGACGCGGACGAAGTTCAAGCAAGGCGGGTGCGCGACGAACTGCTGGATCAGGCCTGGGAAAATCGTTCGGCATTCTTGTACGAGGGGCAACCGCTGGAGCAATCGGTCGCACAGGCCAAGTCGGCCCCCGGGCGGCCGGTCGTACTGCTGGATCATTGCGACAACAGCGCGTCTGGTGGCACGATGGACACCACGCGCGTGCTGGCAGAGGCGCTGCGCCAAGACCTTCAGGACGCGGTGTTCTACGCGATTCGCGATCCGCAGGCGGTGGAGCGAGCCATTGCCGCAGGCGTTGGCAACGAACTCACGCTCACTCTCGGTGGTTTGAGCGAGCTGGCCGCAACCGGTGACGCCAACGAGCCGATCACCCTTTCGGCGCGTGTGCGCACCATCAGTGACGGCGTGCTCCGCTTGCGTGGTCCGATGATGGCCGGGGTGGTCGTCACGGCCGGCAAGACCGTCGTCCTTCAAGCCGGAGGCATCCAGGTCGTGGTGACGTCCTTGGCCACTGAACCCCACGACCTGGCGTACCTGACCTCGCTCGGCATTGATCTCGACCGTGTGAGATATCTGATTCTGAAAAGCCGGGTGCATTGGCGAGCGGGGTTCGGCAGCCTGGCTGACGTCGTGGTCGAATGCGATAGCGTCGGCGTGACGACCTCGGACTATTCGAAATTGCGCTTCGAGCGAGTGCGGCGTCCGATCTATCCGTTGGATGCGCTTTGAACGAGCACGCCAGGGCTTTGTCAGCAGGCCGGACAGGCACATGTTTACGATCTCGCCCTTGCCCTTGAGACCCACCGACAGCGCGGTCACCTCGCCGCTGCCTGCTTGCCGCACTCGGCGCTGGCGTCGGCATGCTGGAGGTAGGCGATCAGGTCGGCGCGGTCCTTCGGGTCGGCGATGCCGTCGTAGGTCATCGTGCTGCCGGGCACCACGCTCAGCGGCTTGGTCAGGAAGCGGTCGAGCGTCTTGTCGTTCCAGGTGATGCCGGACGCCTTCATCGCCGGCGAGTACCCGTAGCCGGGCACGCTGCCCGCGAGCCGGCCGAAGAGCCCGCAGTGCCGCGGTCCGACGCGATCGACGGCCAGCGCGTGGCAGGCCTGGCATCGCGCATAGACCTGCTCGCCGCGCACCGCGTCGGGCGCGGCCAGCGCGGGTCCGGCGGCACCGAGCGCCAGCGCGGCGGCCGCCGTGAGCCAGCGCGCGCGGGTCACGACATGAAGGCCGACGGAACCGGCGCTTCGCCGAGCGCCTGGCGCAGCACCGCCCAGTGCATCGCTTCGTCGCCCAGGATGCTGGCGGCCGCCTTGGCCAGGTCGCGGTCGCCGAACAGCGGCACCGCGCCCAGGTACGCGCTCACGGCGCCCTGTTCCAGCTTGGCCGCGAACCTGAGCACGTCGGCCTGGGACTTCAGCTGCTCGGACGGAAAGCCATAGGCCTCTCTGGCCGTCACCGGCTTGCCGCCCAGCTTCTCGATGGTCTTCGCCAGCACGCTCGCATGCTCCTTGTGATGGCCCTGGAATGTCACGGCCAGCTCGAGCACCGGCTTTTCCAACAGTTTGCTCTCGGCGCCGAGCTGGTAGGCGGCGATTGCTTCGAGCTCCGCGCCCAGCGCGGTGTTGAGAATCCGGGTGTCGGCGGCACTCGCGCCGCCGGCCTTGGCGGCCAGCGCATCCTTGCCGGCCAGCAGCGCGACGGCCGCCGCCGACAGCACCAGCCCGGATCGGCCCAGGAACAGGCGGCGTGCCGCCATCGGGGTCGGCATCAGAAAGAACGACATGGTGATCTCCTCGTGGGTGGTCAGTCGCGGGGAATTTCCCGCTCGGTTGCAAGCTTTGCCAGCACGCCGCCGACGATGCGATCGCAGCGGTCGCCGGCAAACGAGAACGCGTCGCCGACGGCGAGGTCGACATCGCGCGACAGGCCTTCGCGCAGCAGGCTGCGTGCGCGAAAGAAGCGCGTCCGTACGGTGGCTTCGGGCAGTTCGAGAACGACCGAGACCTCCTCGACGCTCATCTCCTCGACGGCGCGCAGCATGAAGACCGTGCGGTAGAGATCCGGCAGGCGATCAATGCGGGTCTCGATCAGCCGGCGCATTTCCTCCCGCATGGCGAGCCGGTCGGGCTGCCGGTCGATGTCGTCCTCCATCCATGGCTCCTCGGTGGGTTCGTCGCCCGGCGCCGAAGCGTCGAGGGGAATCACCCGCGCGCTGCGTCGGCGCAGGCGCGTCAGTGCTTCATTGACCACGATGCGCACCAGCCAGGTGGAGAGCTTCGCATCGGCACGAAAGCCGGCGAGCGCACGCCAGGCCTTGAGGTACGCGTCCTGCAAGGCGTCTTCGGTGTCGGCGTCGTTGTTCAGAACGCTGCGCGCGGTGCGAAACAGGAGCTGGTTGTGGCGCCGCATGATGGCTTCGAAGGCGGCCGCGTCGCCCTGCGAGGCGCGTAGCGCGAGCTCGGCGTCGCTGGTGCCTTCGAGCGCCACGGTGCGTGAGGGATGGTGTGCGTTGTGCATGTAGGCCTTTCACCCGTTAGACGGGGCGACTGCGCGGCACGTTTCAACTTTCGACGCCGCGGATCTCGCGCCTGCGTCCCGATCAGGACGATGGCTGCGCGCTCAGCGCTTCTTCGCCGCTCGCCGCGGACGCTGCGATGCGGGCTTGCCCTGGATGGCGCGCGGACTCGCCACTTGCCTGAGGCCGGCCAGCGCCGGGTCCACGAGCTTGCGGTCGCAATCCGCCGCGTAGACCGCATACGCGGGATAGAGGAATTCCGGCATGTCGGGCACGCGGCGCAGGCGCCCCGATTCGAGATGGGCGCGGACGACGTCGAGCCGGAAGTAGCCGGTGCCCCCGGCTGCCAGAAGGTACTCGCGTCCCAGCGGGCCGAGGCCGGCCTTCACCGCGGCATTGGAGAGTTCGGGAAAGGCCAGCCCGTGCTGCGCGGCGAACTCCGGGCCCCAGTCGACATACACGTAGTCCGAGGCGCGCGGCGCGCGTGCGCGCTTGGCGGTGGTGACCATCACGAGCTTCTCCTCGATCAGGAGTTCGACGCGCAGCCCGGGACGATGCTGGGGCGCATAGACGATCGCGATGTCCAGCACGCCGTCGGCCGTCTTGTCGAGAAGATGGCCCGGAAAGCCGACCTCGGTGCGGATCGCCAGATGCGGCGCGGCGGAGCGCATCCACAGCATCCACTGCAGCAACAGCGGATCCCAGAGACTGAGCTCGCAGCCGATGCCGAGCGCGGCGCGCCGACCGGCGGGCACCGCCACCTGGTGGCGCGCGCGCTCCCAGACCTGCACCAGGCTGGTCGCATGCGGCAGGAACTGCTCGCCCGCGGGGGTCAGCGTGGCGCCGGACTTGTTCCTGACGAACAGGGCGCGGCCCAGCAACTCTTCCAGCGTCCGCACGCGTGCGCTGACCGAGGTCGGCGTGACATGCAGCTGTTCCGCGGCGCGCAGGAAGCTGCGCGTCTGCACGATCTCGAGGAAGGTCTGGGCGAGCGTGAGATCCATCCGGCATCCTGGTTTGGATGAGAAATAATTGCAGTGAAACGGCAATAAAACTCATTTTACTTTGATCAAGCCCGGAGGGATCATGATGTCCATGGGCCCCGCGTGAAAGGCGAGGCCGCTGCATCGAAAGGCGCTTTCCGCGCCCCAACCCGAAAGGAGCGCACCATGAAAGCCAACGACGTCATGACTACGCCGCCCGGAGCGTGGCACGAGAGGATCGAAGTGTCGTCGCCGGTGTGCTATGCCGAAGAGCTGGATGCGGCCTGTGTTCCGCCCATCGGCCCTGAGGAATTGCTCGCCTCGCTCAACGAGCTGCTCGAAGCGGAGCGGGCCGGTGCCCGCGTCGCGATGCAGTTCATCAAGGCGGGCGGGGATGGTGCGCTCGGGCAGCTCGGCGAGCAGATCCGACGCGACGAAGTCAAGTGGTGCGGCATGCTCATCCGGGCGATCCAGTCGATCGACGGCGCACCGAGCACCCGCACCGGCGCTTTCTACGACAAGGCGATGGCGATCGACGACCTGGGCAAGCGACTGGCGTTCCTGAATCGCGGCCAGGCCTGGGTGGTTGACAAGCTGACGGCGCTGCTGCCGCGCCTGCGCGAAGGCGCGCTGCGCGATCAGCTCGCCGAGATGTGCGCGCGGCATGCGGACAACATCGCGCACGTCGGCGGCTTCCTGGACCGCCGCGCCCTGGAGGCTACCTTCCCTGGAACACAGGCTCGCGCCGGGCGGCCATCGCCGCCACGCCTTCCTTGAAGTCCTCGGTGCCGAACTGCCGGTTCTGCTCGACGCTTTCGCGAGCGACCGCCTGCCGGATCGCCTCGACGAGTCCGGCGCGCAGCGTGTTCCGGGTCGAGACCACGGCCAGCGGCGACGAGGTCGCGATCTCGGCCGCGAGCTTCAGCGCTTCGGCGCGCACCTGGGCCTGTGCCACCAGCACGTCGGCGAGGCCGATGGCCAGTGCCTCTTCGCCGCCGATGCGCCGGCCGGTGTAGAACAGCAGCGCCGCCTTCTGGGTGCCGACCAGGCGGGGCAGGGTGGTCGACAGACCGAAGCCCGGATGAAAGCCGAGCCGGTTGAAGTTGGCCGAGAAGCGCGCTTCCGGGCAGGTGACGCGAAAGTCCGCGACCAGGGCCAGGCCGAGCCCGCCACCGATGGCGGGACCATGCACCGCGGCCACCACCGGTTTGGTGCATGCGAACATCCGCAGGGCTTCGTCGTAGATCGGGTTGACGGCACGCGGGCTCTTGCGCCCGGCGCTGTCGTCGGCCTTCGCGAAGTCGGCGCCCGCGCAGAACGCGCTGCCTTCCGCGCACAGCACGATCGCGCGGCAGTTCGCATCGGCTTCCAGTGCTTCGAAGGCGCTGGCCAGGCCGGCGATCAGCGGCGCGTCGAAGAAGTTGTGCGGGGGGCGGCGGATCTCCACGATGGCGACGTGCTTGTCGAAGCGAACGTCGATATCGGGGCTGCTGAGGTCGGTGGTCATGCGGTGGGGCTCCGGGTTCGGGGTTCAGATTGTTGGGGCGAGAAGCCCGAGTAGACCCCAGACCGCGCACCGGCAAGAGCGGGCATGGCACACATCGTGCACAACGATGGCATGCTGCCCCTCGTGATCGAGACTTTCCCCCAACAACTCGGTAGATGGGGCGCGGGCCAGGCCCAGGCGCTGCGGGTGCTGCTCACCCTGGGAAGCCTGATGGCGGCGTGCGGCGCGAGTGGGCGGATGGAGGCCGTGACCCCGCTGTTCCTGGGTGCGATCGCCAGCGCACTGGCCGAGACCGACGACAGCTGGCGCGGGCGCTATCGGGCCCAGGTCGTCACGCTGGTCTGCTTCGCGGTGGCCGCCTTCGCCGTCGCGGCCCTGATCGATCGCCCCTACCTCTTCATCACGAGCCTCGCCCTCGCGGCGTTCTGGCTCACCATGCTCGGGGCGGTCGAGGCGCGCTACAAGGCGATCGGCTACGCCACGCTGATCCTTGCGATGTACACCACCCTGGGCATCGACAACCAGCCGCAGGCGGACCCTGTCGAGCGCTACCGCGAGCTGTGGCTCCTGCTCGCGGGCGCCGCCTGGTACGGGGTGTTCTCGGTGGCCTGGTGCCTGGCCTTCCCGGCCCAGCCGGTGCAAGCGCGGCTGGCCAGGCTGTACGCGGTGCTCGGCGACTACGTGCGCTTCAAGGCCTCCCTGTTCGAGCCCTTGCGCGGCATCGACATCGAGCGCAAGAGGCTGTCGCTCTCGCAGCTCAATGCGGAGGTGGTGGTCGAGCTCAATGCCGCCAAGGAAAGCATCTTCCGGCGCATCGGCGCGCGCGCGCCCACGGGGCGCATCGCGCGCTATCGCGGGCTCTACCTGATCGCGCAGGATGTGCACGAGCGCGCGAGTTCGTCCCATGACGACTACAACGCGCTGGCCGACGCCTTCTTTCACAGCGACCTGCTCTATCGCTGCCAGCGCGTGCTGCACCTGCAAGGCGAGGCTTGCCGGCGACTCGCGCTGTCGATCGAGCGGCGCGAGCCTTTCGCCGCCGACACCGCGACGGTGCAGGCGCTGGCGGAATTGCGCAGCGCGATCGAGCACGAGCGTCAGCATGCGCACGAGCCCGGGCGACTGGCGCTGCTCGCCTCGGTGGAGGCGCTGGCGCGCAACCTGGAGCAGCTCGACGGGCAACTGGCCGGCGCCAGCGAGCCCACGGCGCGGGCCGGGCGCACGGACATGGGCCTGCTCGATCGCTCGCCCCACTCATGGCGCGACGCGGCCGAGCGCATTCGACGCCAGCTCGCGCCGCGTTCCCCACTGTTTCGCCATGCGCTACGGCTGGCGGTCGCGCTCGTGGCCGGCTATGGCGTCATGCGCCTGATCCATCCGGCGCAGGGCTACTGGATCCTGCTGACGACGCTGTTCGTCTGCCAGCAGACCTGGGGCGACACCGTGTCGCGCATGGGCCAGCGCATGGCGGGCACGGCGCTCGGCGTGGTGATCGGCTGGGCGCTGCTGGAGCTGTTTCCCCAGCATCTGCTCCAGGCGCTGCTGGCGGTGGCGGCCGGTGTGCTCTTCTTCGCGACGCGCGCCACGCGCTACCTGCTGGCGACGGCCTGCATGACGGTGCTGGTGCTGATGTGCTTCAACCAGGTGGGCGACAGCGGCGTGCTGATCGTGCCGCGGCTGGTCGATACCGCCATCGGCAGCGCGATCGCGGGGCTCGCCATGGTGCTGGTGCTGCCCCATTGGCAGGCGCGGCGCTTCAACGAACTGGCGGCCGCGGCAATGCGCTACCAGGCCCTTTATCTGCGGGAGATCGCCGCCCAGTACCGCGCCGGCGCCCGCGACGACCTGCCCTATCGGCTGGCCAGGCGCAACGCCCACAACGCCGACGCCGCGCTGGCGGTCGCGGTGTCCGAGATGTTCCGCGAGCCGGCCGTCGTGCGGCCGCGCGCCGGCGTGGCGCTGCGCTTCCTGATTCAATCGCACACCCTGTTGAGCTATCTGTCGGCGCTCGGCGCGCACCGCGTGGCGTTGCAGAGTCCGGCGCATGCCGAGGCGTTGCGCGCCGCGGCAGACGTCGCAGGCGAGGCGGTGGATGCATTGGCGGCGAATATCGAGCAGGCGTCCGCGGCTGCTGTCGAGGCGATGGCGGCGACGCCCCTGGCCGATCCCCAGGCGCTGGCCGGCCTGTTCGGCTCGGACGACGAGGCCGACCCTGCGGTGCAACTGCTTCGCACCGAACTCCGGCTGATCGGGCTGCAGATCGAGGCCCTGCGCGGCTACGCCGTCCGATGGCTGCGGCTGGAGGCTGGCGCGTCGGAAGGCGGGTAGGGCGATCCGGCGAGAACGGCCCGCCGGCCGTTCAGTCGCATGTGTGCGTGGCCTGGCGACGGCATGCGTGAGACAGGTTTTGTTCCCCATACGGAACAAAATGCCCTGCTTTGGCGCTCGTTGGCTTCATTTTCCGCCCAGCTTCGGGCAAACACTCATAAGAAAGTCGTTCGATTGCCTTGATTCGCCTTGATGTTTGATCAAACATCAAACATCAAGATTTTGAAGACCAAGCACCCATGAAGGATCCGACTCCGACCCCGTTCGACCCCCTCGCGGCCCTGGAACCGATCGTCCGCTCGTCGGTGAATGAGTCCGTCTATCAGGCCTTGCGCAACAAGCTGATGCATGGCGAGTACCGAGCCGGGCAGCTGCTGGGCATCCAGTACCTGGCCGATGCGCTGGGCACCAGCACGATGCCGGTGCGCGAGGCGCTGCGCCGGCTGGTCGCCCAGCAAGGGCTGGAGCCCATGCCCAACGGCACCACGCGGGTGCCCCTGATCACCAAGGCGCGGCTCGATGACATCCGCCGCTCGCGCATCCTCGTCGAGGGCACCATCACGGAGTGGGCCGCCGCGCGCCTGACGCCGGCCACGCTGGACACGCTGGCGCGCCTGGCCGAGGACATCACGCGCGCTCGCCGCAGCCGCGACGGCATCGCGACCAGCCTGGAGAAGAACCGCGTCTTCCACTTCACGATCTACCAGGCGGCCGAGTCGCCCGTGATGATGGCCGTGATCGAAAGCCTCTGGCTGCAGTCGGGCGCCTACCTGCGCGCGACGCGCGAGTTCCTGCACACCGATCAGGAGCCCGCCGACCAGCTGCACGAATCCACCGTCGAGGCGATCCGGCAGGGCGACTACGCCCGGGCGCGCCAGTGCATCGAACTCGACGTCTCGTGGATCTTCGACCGCCTGAGCCTGGAATCGCTCGGCATCGATCTTCCCGCCCAGCCGCAGCCCAGCTGATCGTTTCTCTCACCCCACTGAACCGGCGGTCTGCGCACGTCGCTCCCGCCGACCCTTGACTCCAGCACCCACGACCTATGTTGCACAAGCACCGATCGAAAATGGTTACCCAGGGCCCCAGCCGGGCCGCCCACCGCGCCTTCCTGCGCGCCACCGGCATGGGCGACGAGGACATGGACAAGTCGCTCGTCGGCATCGTCAGCACCGCGGGCGACAACACGCCGTGCTCCAAGTCGCTCGGCCCGCAGGCCGACAGCGCCCGCCTGGGCGTGGCCGAGGGCGGCGGCTTTCCGGTCTCCTTCTCCACCATCTCGGTGTCCGACGGCACCTCGATGAACCACGACGGCATGCGCATGAGCCTGCTGTCGCGCGAGCTGATCGCCGACAGCATCGAGGTGGCCGTGCGCGGCCATGCCTACGACGCGCTGGTCGGCTTCGCGGGCTGCGACAAGACCCTGCCCGGCACCATGATGGCGATGGTGCGCCTGAACGTGCCGTCGGTGTTCGTCTACGGCGGCTCGATGCTGCCGGGCCGCACGCCCGAAGGCGGCGAGAACACCGTGCTGACCGCCATCGAAGGGGTGGGGCGCTACCAGACCGGCGAGATCACGCGCGCCCAACTCGACCAGGTCGAGCGCAGCTGCGCCATGACGGTCGGCGCCTGCCCGGGCCAGTTCACCGCCAACACCATGGGGATGGTGGGCGAGACGCTGGGCCTCTCCATGCTGGGCTCGGCCACCATGCCCGCGGTCTACAGCGAACGCTACGCGCTGGCGCGCCGGGCCGGACGGCGCGTCATGGAGATGCTGCGCAGCGGCGGCCCGCTGCCGCGCGACCTGGTGACCCGCAAGAGCATCGAGAACGCCTGTGCCGCGGTCGCCGCCACGGGCGGATCAACCAACGCCGCGCTGCACATCCCCGCGATCGCGCACGAGGCGGGCATCCGCTTCACGCTGGACGACGTGGCCGAGGTCTTCAATCACACGCCCCTCATCGCCGACCTGCAGCCGGGCGGGCGCTATCTGGCGCGCGATCTCGACGTCATCGGCGGCGTGCCCGCCGTGCTGAATGCGCTGCTGCGCAGCGGCCACCTGCACGGCGACACGCTGACGCTCACCGGCCGCACGCTGGCCGAGGAACTGGCCGCCTTCCCGGGGGCCGACGGCAAGATCGTGCGCCACAGCGACGCCCCGCTGCACCCGACCGGCGGCCTGGTCGTGCTCAAGGGCAACCTCTGTCCCAATGGCGCGCTGCTCAAGATCGCCGGACTCAAGTCGCTGAGCTTCGAAGGCCGGGCCCGGGTGTTCGAGAACGAAGAGGCCTGCATGCGGGTCGTGACCGAACGCGCCTACCAGGAAGGCGACGTGCTGCTGATCCGCAACGAAGGGCCCAAGGGCGGGCCGGGCATGCGCGAGATGCTCAGCGTCACGGCCGCGATCTATGGCCAGGGCATGGGCGAGAAGGTCGCGCTGCTGACCGACGGCCGCTTCTCCGGCGCGACGCGCGGGATGTGCATCGGCTACGTCAGCCCGGAAGCCGCCGCCGGCGGCCCGATCGCGCTGGTGCGCGAGGGCGACCGCATCCGCATCGACGCCACGGCCGGGACCATCGAGCTGGACGTCGACGCCCGGGAACTGGCGGCGCGCCAGGCGGCCTGGAAGCCGCAGGCCTCCGAGCGCCTGGCCGGCGCGCTCGAAAAGTATGCGCGCCTGGTCGGGCCGACCCATGAAGGGGCGGTCACGCACGCGGGCCGGGTCATCTGGGCCTACGAAGAACCCGAGAAGGCCTGAGCGGCTGCGAAGCCGCGGCCCGGTGGCCGCGGCCGCCTTCCTCCAATTGCGCAAGAAGAAAGTCGTTTGACATGAAGATCGGTTTCTGTGGTCTGGGGCTCATGGGCGCCCCGATGGTTCGCAAGCTGCTGGCGGCAGGCCATGCCGTGAAGGTGTGGAACCGCTCGCCCGAGAAGATCGCGCCGCTGGCGGCCCTTGGCGCCGAGGCGGTCGCCACGCCCGCGCGGGCCGCCAGCGACGTCGATGCCGTGCTGCTGTGCCTCTATGACGCTGAGGCGGTCGAGTCGGTGGTGTTCGGCGCCGAGGGCGTGGTCCACGGCGCCGGCCTGAAATGGCTCGCCGACCACTCGAGCATTCCGCCCGAGGCGACCCGCGGCTACGCCCGGCGCCTCGAAGCGGCCTGCGGCGCGGTCTGGATCGACGCCCCGGTGTCGGGCGGCATCGCGGGCGTGGAAGCCGGGACGCTGGCGATCATGGCCGGCGGCCCCGCGGACCGCGTGGCGCTGGCGGCGCAGGCGATGCGCGCCTATGCCGGGCGCGTCACCCACATGGGCACCAGCGGTGCCGGGCAAGCCACCAAGCTGTGCAACCAGGCCATCGTGGCGACCACCGTGGTGGCGATCGCCGAGGCGATCGGCCTGGCGCAGCGCAACGGCATCGACGTCGGCAAGCTGGCCGAGGCCCTGGCGGGCGGCTGGGCCGACTCGAAGCCGCTGCAGGTCTTCGTGCCCCGCATGATCGAGGTCCAGAGCGAATCGATCGGCGCGCTCTCGACCATGCTGAAGGACGTCGACACCGTCGCCGCGCTGGCACAGAAGAGCGACGCGCCGATGCCGGTGACCAGTTCGGTGCAGCAGGTCCTGCGCGCGGCGTCGGCGCTCGGCCTCGGCGCGGCCGAGCTGTCCGCTGTCGTCAGCATCATGCTGCCCGAGCGCCGCGCGGCTTTCGCGCGGACCGTGGGCCATTGACCGCGCCGGAGCCCCGATGCGACTGGCTGCCAACCTGAGCTGGCTCTACGGCCAGCTGCCCGAGCCCGAGCGTTTCGCCGCGGCGGCCCGGGACGGTTTCACGGGTGTGGAGATCCTGCTGCCCTACGAGCAGCCCGCCGAGTGGTACGGCCGCATGCTGCGCGAGCACGGCCTGCAGCTGGTGCTGTTCAACACGCCCATCGGGCCCGCGCCGGGCCACCGGGGACTCGCCGCCGTGGCGGGCCAGCAGGCCGGCTTTCGCCGCGGCTTCGCGCGCGCCCTGGAGGTGGCCCAGGCCACCGGATGCAGCCACATTCACGTGATGGCTGGCAACACCGTCGGCCTGGACCCCCAGGCTTGCCGGCAGACGCTGCTGGAGAACCTCGCGCATGCGCTGCCGCAGGCCGAGAGGCAGGGACGGGTGCTGACGCTCGAGGCGCTCAACCGCATCGACATGGCGGGGTACTTCTATCACCTGCCGAGCCAGGCGATCGACATCGTGCGGCATGTCGACTCGCCGCACCTGCGCCTGCAGTTCGACTTCTATCACTGCGCCCAGGAGGGGCTGGACCTGAGAGCGGCCGTGCGCGAAGCCGCACCCTGGATCGGCCACGTGCAGATCGCCGGCACGCCGGACCGGCACGAGCCGGACCTCGGGCAGAACGACCAGTCCGCCGCGCTCTCCCTGCTCGCCGCGCTGGGCTACGAGGGCTGGCTGGGTTGCGAATACCGGCCGCGCGGCGACCCCCTCGAAGGCCTGCGGTGGTGCGCGCCGCTGCGCGCCGAAGGCGTCATCGCCTGAGGCGCACGGTGCCCCTATCTCCTTGCGCATTCGGTTTCCGCGGTCTCCTGCTTCCTCTCTTCATCAACCCTACGAAAGCTTCGCCCCATGACGTTTCCTCGTGCCTTCAAGACATTCACCCGCCTGGCCGTGGCCTCGGCCCTCGCCGCCTCGGCCGCCTGTGCGTTCGCCGAAGATGCCGCGGTGAAGATCATGGTCGGGTCGGTGGCCGGCAGCGGCACGGACGTGATCGCGCGCCACCTGGCGCTCGGCCTGCAGCAGGAGCTGAAGCGCCCGTTCGTGGTCGACAACCGGTCGGGCGCGGGCGGCCAGATCGCGGCGCAGGCGCTCAAGGCCGCGCGGCCGGACGGGCTCACGCTGTTCCTCTCGAACAGCCACACGGTGTCGATGATCCCGCTGACCACGCTCAATCCGGGATTCGATGCCCTGAAGGACTTCGCGCCGGTGGGCCTGGTGGCGATCCATCCGGACGTCTTCGTCATCAATCCGTCGACCATCGGCAACAGCGACGCCGGGCTGCGCGAGTTCGCCAGCTGGGCCAAGGCCGACCCCGGCCGGGGCAACGTCGGCGTGCCGGCACCCGCGAGTGCGCCGGTGTTCGCCGTCGACATCGTCTCGCGCGTGCTGGGCTCCGACCTGAAGTCGGTGCCTTATCGCGGCGATGCCCCGATGCTCCAGGACCTGATCGCCGGCCAGATCCCCGCGGGCATCGGCTCGGTGGGGGCAATGCTGCCACCCGCGAAGGCCGGCAAGACCCGCATCGTGGCGGTCAACGGGACCACGCGCCTGCCGGTCCTGCCGGATGTGCCCACCTACGCCGAACTGGGCATCCAGGGTTACGAGGAAGTCATCTTCACGGGCCTGTTCGCGCCGGCCCACACGCCCGCCGCGTTGATGCAGTCGTACAGCACGGCGCTGGCCAAGCTGGTGCGCTCGCCGGAGTTCGTCGAGACGCTCGCCAACATGGGCGTCACGGCCACGTCGAGCACGCCGGCCCAGCTGGCGACGCGGGTCAAGGACACCAACAAGGCCTGGACCACGATGGTCAAGAACGCCGGCTTCCAGCCCCAGTAAGGACCGCAAGATGATCGTGGATCTCAGAACCTACACCCTCGGGATCGGCGCCGTGCCGGCCTTCCTGAAGCGCTATGCCCGCGAAGGCCTGCCGGTGCAGAAGCGCCACCTGGGTGCACCGGTGGGCTACTACACGACGGAAGTCGGTGTCCTCAGCCAGGTCGTCCACCTGTGGCAGTACGAGAGCATGGCCGACCGCGAGCAGCGGCGCAGCGCCCTCGAAGCGGATCCGCAGTGGCTCGCCTACAAGGGCAGGAGCCTGGCCGACGGGCACGTGGTGCGGCAGGAAATCACGCTCCTGAAGAGCGTCGATCTGGCCGCCCTGGCAGCGGAGCCGCCGCGATGACCGGTGCGCTGCGGATCCTCCAGCTCGGACGGCTGCCGCCCGGCCTCGAAGCGCAACTGCAGCAGGGCCATGACGTGCACCCCCTGTGGCGCGAGGCCGCCCCCGACGAATTCCTGGCCGCCCGCGGCGCCGAGTTCTCGGTGCTGGTGACCCATGCCACGGCCGGCGCCGATGCCGCATTGATGGATCGGCTGCCGCGCCTGCGGGCGATCTGCAGCCTGGGCGTCGGCACCGACGCGATCGACCTGGAGGCCGCCCGGGCCCGGGACGTGGTCGTCAGCAACACGCCCGAGGTGCTCAACGACTGCGTGGCCGACCTTGCCGTCGGCCTGCTGATCGATGTGGCGCGCGGCGTCTCGGCTGCGGACCGCCACGTGCGCCGCGGCGACTGGGTGGCCAAGGGGCCGCCCGCGCTGGGCGCGCGCTTCAGCGGCAAGCGGCTCGGCTTCCTGGGCATGGGGCGCATCGGGCAGGCGGTCGCCCGCCGCTGCGCCGGGTTCGACATGGACATCCGCTACCACGTGCGCTTCGCGTTGCCCGATGCGCCCTGGCGCCACGAGCCCTCGCTGGTCGCGCTCGCCACCTGGGCCGACTTTCTGGTGGTCGCCTGTTCCGGCGGCCCCGCCACCCATCACCTGGTCTCCGGCGAGGTGCTGCGGGCATTGGGACCGCGGTCTTTCCTCGTCAACATCGCCCGGGGTTCGGTGGTGGACGAGAAGGCGCTGGTCGAGGCCCTGGCATCCGGCCAACTCGGCGGCGCGGCGCTGGACGTGTTCGAACTGGAGCCGCACGTGCCTTCCGCCCTGCTGGCGATGGACAACGTCGTCGTGCTGCCGCACATCGCCAGCGGCACGGTGGAAACTCGGCAGGCGATGGCGGACCTCGTGCTGCGCAATGTCCGCCGCTTCGTGGAATCGGGCCGGCTGGAGACCGAGGTCAGGGCCTGAGCGTGCCTTCGGCATGGCGAGCGGGGGGCATTCTGCGGGCCGGAGCAGACGATTAGGGTTAACCCTTATAATCGAGTCCGACCCAGGAGAACCCTCGCCATGTCCATCACCCTCGCCAACGGTATTTCCATCGATGCACCCGGTTCCGCACCCGCGGCCCACCCCCTGTCGCGCGCGCTGGCCTTCGGCCTCCGGCTGCTGACCGGCTGGAAGGCGGCGGCCCCCGAAGCCCCGCTGTCGCGCAAGGCCGAAGCCGACGCGCTCCGCGAATGGGCCTCGACCTTCGCGCGCACTGACCGCAGCTTCTCGGACGACCTGTTCGCGGCCGCCGACCGCCACGAGCGCATCGCCCGCTAGCAAGGCACGGCGCCCGACGGGCGCCAGCGGGTCCGTGCATACTGCGCGCAGCCAGCGGCTTGCGCGCGACCTGATCGCGTGGGGCTGGCGCTTTCGGCCACTCGACAGGAAGACCCGACCATGACCCAGGCGCGCGCGGTGCAGCTGCACGAATTCGGTGGTCCCGAAGTGATGCGGGTCGAATCCATCGACGTTCCCGCTCCCGGTCCCGGCGAGGTGCAACTGCGCCAGACCGCCATCGGCTTCAACTACATCGATATCTACCAGCGATCCGGCAAGTACCCGCTGCAGGCGCCGACCGGCCTCGGCCACGAGGCGGCCGGTGTCGTCGAGGCGCTGGGCGAGGGTGTGGCCGAGCTGCAGCCGGGCGACCGCGTGGTCTACATGAACGCCGGCGCCGGCGCCTATGCGGAGCGCCGCAACGTGCCCGCGGCCAAGCTGGTGAAGATCCCTCCCGGCATCTCCGACGAGGATGCGGCGGCGGTGTTCTTCAAGGCCATGACCGCGCAGTACCTGCTCAAGCGGACGTACCCGGTGCAGCCCGGCGACGTCGTGCTGGTGCACGCAGCCGCCGGCGGCGTCGGCCAGATCCTCAGCGGCTGGGCCAGTGCGCTGGGCGCGACGGTCATCGGCACCGCGGGATCGGCCGCCAAGTGCGAGGTCGCGCGGGCCGCGGGCTGCGCCGCCGCGATCGATTACTCGCAACCCGACTGGGTCGCGCAGGTGATCGCGGCCACCGGCGGGCGCAAGGCGCGCGTGGTCTACGACTCGGTGGCCCGGCACACCTTCATGGGCTCGCTCGACTGCACCGCGCCCTTCGGGATGGTGGTGCTCTACGGCGCCGCTTCGGGTCCGGCACCGGCCATCGAGCCCGAGCTGCTGAACAAGAAGGGCTGCCTGTTCCTGACGCGGCCTTCGGTCTTTCCGCACAACGCCGACACGTCGACCTTTCGCGCCAACGCCGCCGACGTCTTCGACGCGATGGCCACCGGCGCGGTGCGCGCGAGCATCGGGGCACGCTTCGGGCTGGAGCAGGTGGCCGATGCGCACCGGCTGGCCGAGAACCGGGCCAGCACCGGCGCGATCGTGATGCTGCCCTGAGGCGGCGGGGTGCGTCCCGCCCCATTCGTTGATCTGTTTGCCAGATCACACTGATCGAAATTGTGCGGTTTTGCTTTTTAGCGCAACTGCCTACCATGGACGCGCGAGAAGAGCCGGCGCGAGCCCAGCGCCTGGTGTCACAACGCCAACGATGAGACCCGCCGTGTTCAAATTCCTATCCCGCGAGCCGCTTCACGATCCGCTGGCGTCGCCGACGCCGGTCGCAGAGACCGAAGTCAAGACCACCACCTGCTACATGTGCGCCTGCCGCTGCGGCATCCGCGTGCACCTGCGGGACGGCGAGGTGCGCTACATCGACGGCAATCCGGACCATCCGCTGAACCAGGGCGTGATCTGCGCCAAGGGTTCGGCGGGGATCATGAAGCAGGTCTCGCCGGCGCGGCTCACGCGTCCGCTGTTGCGCAAGGCCGGCAGCGAGCGCGGCGCCGGCGAGTTCGAGCCCATCAGCTGGGAGCGCGCGTTCGACATCCTGACCGAGCGGCTCTCGAAGATCCGTGCCACCGACCCGAAGAAGTTCGCGCTCTTCACCGGCCGCGACCAGATGCAGGCGCTCACCGGCCTGTTCGCACGCCAGTTCGGCACGCCCAACTATGCGGCGCATGGCGGCTTCTGCTCGGTCAACATGGCCGCCGGCATGATCTACACCATCGGCGGCAGCTTCTGGGAGTTCGGCGGCCCCGACCTCGACCGGGCCAAGCTGTTCGTGATGATCGGCACCGCCGAAGACCACCACAGCAATCCGATGAAGGTCGCGCTGTCGAAGTTCAAGCGCAACGGCGGCCGCTTCATCTCGATCAACCCGGTGCGCACCGGCTATTCGGCCATCGCCGACGAGTGGATCCCGATCAAGCCGGGCACCGACGGCGCGCTCTTCATGGCGTTGCTGCACGAGCTGATCGCGGGCGACCTGATCGACCACGCCTTCCTTCGGCGATTCACCAACGCGCCGCAGCTGGTGGTGCTGGACGAGGGCGAGCGCGAGGGCCTGTTCGCCTTCGACCCGGAGCGCGGACCGCCGGGCGACGGCCGCCATCCGCACAACAAGCTGGTGTGGGATGCGGCCGGCGGCTGCGTGCGGCCGGCCTATCCCGAAGGCATCGCCGACGGCTGCGAGCCGGCGCTCGAGGGTCGCTACACACTGGCCGACGGCACCCGGGTGGCGCCCTCGTTCCAGTTGCTGCGCGAGCGCGTCGCGGACTGCACGCCCGAATGGGCGGAAGCCATCACCGGCATCCCGGCCGCGCGCATCCGCCTGCTCGCGCGCGAGATGGGCGAGACGGCGCTGAAGCAGGCCTTCGAACTGCCGATCCCGTGGACCGACGCCTGGGGCAAGAAGCATCCGACCACGCAGGGACGCCCGGTGGCTTTCCATGCGATGCGCGGACTGGCGGCGCATTCCAACGGCTTTCAGACGGTGCGCGCGCTGGCGGTGCTGATGAGCGTGCTGGGCACCATCGACGCGCCCGGGGGCTTTCGCCACAAGGCGCCGTACCCGCGCCACATCGTGCCCAACTACCGGGCCTTCAATTCGCCCGAAATGATCCAGCCCGACACGCCGCTCAACGCGGCGCCGCTGGGCTTTCCGGCCGGTCCCGACGAACTGGCCATCAACCCCGACGGCTCGCCGATCCGCATCGACCACGCTTTCTCGTGGGAGCATCCGCTGTCGGCCCACGGCTTGATGCACAACGTCATCACCAACGCGGTGAAGGGCGATCCGTACCGCATCGACACGCTGCTGATCTTCATGGCCAACATGGCGTGGAACTCGAGCATGAACACCATGGGCGTGCGCGAGATGCTCAACCGCAAGGACGAGAAGGGCGAGTACATGATTCCCTTCCTGGCGGTGTGCGATGCCTTCCAGAGCGAGACCGTGGCCTTCGCCGACCTCGTGCTGCCCGACACCACCTACCTCGAGCGCCACGACGTGATGGGCATGCTCGACCGGCCGATCTCCGAGTTCGACGGGCCGGTGGACTCGGTGCGGGTCCCGGTCGTGCCGCCGACCGGCGAATGCAAGCCGTTCCAGGAGGTGCTGATCGAGCTGGCCTCGCGGCTCAAGTTTCCGGCCTTCACCACGCCCGAAGGCGGGCGCAAGTTCAGCGGCTATCCCGACTTCGTCGTCAATTTCCAGCCGGCGCCCGGGATCGGCTTCCTGATGGGATGGCGCGGCAAGGACGGCACCGAACACCTCAAGGGCGAGCCCAACCCGAAGCAGTGGGAGGCCTATGCGAAGAACAATTGCGTGTTCCGCTACCACATGCCGCAGACCATGCACTACATGCGCAACTGGAACCGGGAGTACCTGGACTTCGCCATGGACAAGGGCTGGCGGCAACGCAACGACCCGGTGCAGCTCGCCTTGTATTCCGACACCCTGCAGAGCTTCAGGCTGGCGGCCCAGGGCAAGACGAAGGGCCGCCGGCCGCCCGAGGAACTGCGCGAGCGCATCGACACCTACTTCGACCCGCTGCCGTTCTGGTATCCGCCGCTGGAAGACGGCGTGACTGATCGCGAGGCCTACCCGCTCAACGCGCTGACCCAGCGCCCGATGGCGATGTACCACTCGTGGGATTCGCAGAATGCGTGGCTGAGGCAGATCCACAGCCACAACTACCTGCACGTCAATCCGGCCACCGCGAAGGCGGCCGGCATCGAGGACGGCGGCTGGTGCTGGGTCGAAAGCCAGTGGGGCAAGGTGCGCTGCATGCTGCGCTACAGCGAGACGGTCGAGCCCGGCACCGTCTGGACCTGGAACGCGATCGGCAAGGCCGACGGCGCCTGGCAGCTGGCGCCTGGCGCGGACGAGGCGCGCAAGGGCTTCCTGCTCAATCACCTGATCACCGAGGAGCTGCCCTTTGCCAATTCGCATGGCGGCACCACCATCAGCAACTCCGACCCGATCACGGGCCAGGCCGGCTGGTACGACGTGCGCGTGCGGATACGGCCCGCCGATCCGGGGGATCCGAAGGAGAGCTTCCCGCAGATGGCGAGCATGCCGTCCACGCCGGGCGTGGTGGGCAAGGCCGCGAGCGTGCTGACCTATTTCGCGGGGCGCCTGAAATGATCCAGTGGCTCAAGGACCTGATGAAGGGCGCCGCGCAGCCGATGGCGCTGGTGGAGGAGGGCGTGCGGCCCGTGTCGATCTCGCGCGGCGGCGAGGTGCGCGTGCGCGCCGACCAGGGCGAGACGCTGGCCAGGCAACTGGCGCTGGTGATCGACCTCAATGTGTGCGTCGGCTGCCACGCCTGCGTGACCTCCTGCAAGCAATGGAACACCTCCGGCAGCGCCGGCCCGCTGGCCGACGAGAAGCCCTACGGCGCCGATCCGACCGGCACCTTCTTCAATCGCGTCCAGACCTACGAGGCCGGCGCGTACCCGGTTACCGAGACCATCCACTTCCCCAAGAGCTGCCTGCATTGCGAGGATCCGCCGTGCGTGCCCGTGTGCCCGACGGGCGCCAGCTACAAGCGCAAGGAGGACGGCATCGTGCTGGTCGACTACGACAAGTGCATCGGCTGCAAGTACTGCGCCTGGGCCTGCCCCTACGGCGCGCGCGAACTCGACGAGGAGCGCCAGGTCATGACCAAGTGCACGCTGTGCGTCGACCGCATCTACGACGAGAAGCTGCCCAAGGAAGATCGCAAGCCCGCCTGCGTCAAGGCCTGCCCGACCGGCGCGCGCATCTTCGGCGACGTGAAGGATCCGAATTCCGAGGCATCGATCGCGATCCGCGAGCRTGGCGGCTATTCGCTGATGCCCGAGTGGGAGACTCGGCCGGCCAACCAGTACCTGCCGCGGCGGGTGACCGAGGTCGCGGGTGGCGCGTCGAAGGTGCAGCCGACCCTCGGAGGACCGCTGTGAATCCGGCCTTCTCCGTCGTCATCTTCACTGTCGTTGCCGGTGCCGCGCAGGGCATGGTGGTCGCGCTGGCGCTGGCCCGCCTGGCGGGCCTGGCGCTCGCGCCCTCGTTCCTGTCCACGGCGCTGCTCGTGGCCGAGGCCCWGCTGCTGATCGGCCTCGGCGCCTCCTTCGCCCATCTGGGCCGGCCCGGGCGGGCGTGGCGCGCCGTCCTGATGTGGCGCACCTCCTGGCTCTCGCGCGAGGTGATCGTGCTTCCCGCTTTCATCGGCATCGTCGGGCTCTGGTGGCTGGCGCTGTACCGCGGCATCGACAACAGCATGCTGCTGCCCGCCGCGGCGATCGTCGCGGCGGCGCTGCTCTGGTATTGCACCGCGATGATCTACGCCTGCCTGCGCTTCATCGAGGAGTGGGCGCAGCCGCTGACCCTCGTGAACTTCGCGCTCACCGGCCTGTCGTCCGGCCTGGTCCTGACCTGCGCGCTCGCCGTCCTGGCGGGGCAGCCGCAACTGCTCCAGGCCTTCGGCCCGGCGGCCGCGGCCGTGACCGCCGTGGCCGGCATCACGCGCTCGCTGGCGCTGCGCCGCAACGCCCTGCTGAAGCACAAGTCGACCCTGCAGTCCGCCACCGGCATCCGCGCGCCACAGCTGGCGCAGACGTCGATGGGCATGTCGGCCGGTTCATTCAACACGCGGGAGTTCTTTCATCGCGCCGGACCGGCATCGATGAAGCACCTGAAGCGGGCGCTGATCGTGCTCGGCTTCGCCGTGCCGGCGGTGTTGCTGCTGTGGGGCCTCGCGGCGGCGTCGGGCATGGCCTTCGTGCTGGCCTGGGCGGTGCAGCTTCCGGGGCTCGTCGCGGACCGGTGGATGTTCTTTGCGCAGGCCAGGCATCCGCAAAACCTCTACTACCAGGTCGTCTCATGAATCCGTCACCTGCGCCGGCGCCGTCGCGCGGACGCTGCCCGGGAGGATGCGCAATAATCCACGCCATGCATCTCGCGAAAAGCGCATCCTGGCGCGACCTGCCATGAGTTCCAGCGTACCCACGCCGAGTGAAYTCGCCCCCATCGACGACGACGAACTCGTGCGCCTCGCCGTGAGTTGGCGCGCGCAAGCCTCGCGTGGCGACCGCGATGCCTTCGGCGTCGCCCACGCGCTCGAGGTCGAGTGCCGGCGTCGCCTGCGCACCAGCCAACTGCACCAGTTGCCGCCCGAACCGCCGCCGCCGGCGCGCCCCTGGTGGAAGTTCTGGAGCGACAAGGCCGTCCCGCTCTCCGTTCGCTGAGTCCGGCGCCGGGCGGCGGTCGCGCTCAGGCGCCGCGCACCATCGACAGCACCTGCCGGGCGTCCAGCGTCCGGGCCTTGTCCTGCATGGCCGGCAGGTAGCGTGCCTGCAGGCCTTGTGCCTCCTGCATCACGCCCGCGTAGGCGTCCTTGAGCATCTGCGTCGACAGCTTGCGCCCGCCTGCGTAGTAGCGCTTGGCGACATGGCCCAGCGCGTAGGTGGTGGCAAAGCTCATGCCGGAGCTCACGGCCTGTTTGCCGAGTCCGCCGAGCAGGCCGCCGCCGACCTTGCCCAGCAGGCCGCCGAGCAGCTTGCGGCCGGCCTGCTCGAGGTACTGGGAGGTCAGGCCGACGCCGACCGTGGCGATGAAGTCCTTCACGTGGCCGCTGTCCAGCTCGAAGCCGTAGGCCTTGCCGATCCGATAGACCAGCTTCATCTGCAGCGGAATGATCGCCATGGTCGAGAGCGTCTCGGGCAGCAGCTCGAGCGCGCCGTTCAGGATCGCGGCGTTGAGGATCGCCGGGTCGAGTTCGGCCTGGTCGGGCGCGACGGCGGCCGCGGGCGCGCCCGCCGAAGCCAGCGGCACGGCCGCGATCGCCTGCGCCTGCGCGGTGAACTGGCTTGCGGCCGCCGCATCGAGCCCGAGCGAGGTGCGCAGGTCGGCAAGGAAGGCGCGCTCGGCCTCCGAGTGCGCGCCATCGGCGTCGCACACGCAGACCGCCATCTCGTAGGCCAGCTGCCTGGCGCCGCTGCTGCCGAGCTGCGCGCCGGCCTCGGCCATCGAGACGCGCTTCATCAGTACGTCCTGGTAGAGCGTGGGCAGATGCAGGCCATCGCTTTGCGAGAGGCCTTCCGCGATGCGCTTGATCTCCTCGCGTTCGCGCTCGTGCTTCTCGCCGTCGACGAAGGCCGCCATCAGGCTCAGCGTGACGATGGCGCGGGATTCTTGTGGCGAGATGTTCATTCCTCGCGGCCTCCACCCAGGCCGAGCAGCATCAGCAGCGACTGGAACACGTTGTACAGGCTCAGGTAGACGCCGAGCGTGGCCGTGATGTAGTTGGTCTCGTGGCCATCCTTCACGCGCTTCAGGTCGTGCAGGATGAAGGCCGAGAAGATGCCGATGGCCAGCACCGCGAGCGTGATCATCAGGGCGCCCGACTGGATGAAGAAGTTGGCGATGCCCGCGACCAGCAGCAGGATGGCGCCGATGAAGAGCCACTTGCCCATCGCCGACAGGTCGCGCTTGATGATCGACGACAGGCTGGCCATGCCGAGGAAGATCGCGCCGGTGCCCGCGAAGGCGGTCATCACGAGGCTGGCGCCGTTCTGCATGCCGAGCACCACGCCCAGCATGCGCGACAGCATCAGGCCCATGAAGAAGGTGAAGCCCAGCAGCACCGGCACGCCGGCGGCCGAGTTCTTGGTCTTCTCGATCGCGAACATGAAACCGAAGGCGCCGGCCAGGAAGACCATCATCGAGATGCCGGGCGACATCGCGCGTGCAAGGCCGGTCGACAGGCCGAGCCAGGCGCCCAGCACCGTCGGCACCATCGAGAGGGCCAGAAGCCAGTAGGTGTTGCGCAGCACCTGATTGCGTTCGGCAACGGCCGCAGAACCCGCATGCGGGGAGCCGTAGACCTGGATGTTCTCGTTCATGAATGTCCTTGTGGGTTGAGAAACCGCGCGTGTGCACGCGCATGGGGCCCACTCTAGACTGCGATAGCTTTCGGGAAAAGTCGAATTTTTGACACCATTCATTCGAGTTTTACGTAGTATCGTGTGCTGAGAATGAACTTCAAGCACCTGCATTACTTCTGGGCCGCCGCCAAGGCCGGCGGCATCGTGCGCGCCAGTGAGCAGCTGCACATCACGCCGCAGACGCTGTCGGGCCAGATCAAGCTGCTCGAAGAAAGCCTGGGCTGCAGCCTGTTCCAGAAGCGCGGCCGCGGGCTCGAGCTGACGCCCGAGGGCCGCACCGCGTTGAGCTATGCCGACCAGATCTTCGCGCTCGGCTCCGAACTCGAGGCCGCGCTCGGCAGCCGCGGGGAGGGCGCCCGCGCGCTCGACTTCCGGGTCGGCATCGCCGACGCCGTGCCGAAGTCGATCGCCTACCGGCTGCTCGAACCGGCGCTCGGCATCCCGGAGCCGGTGCGGCTGATCTGCCACGAGGGCAATTTCCGCGACCTGCTCGGCCAGCTCTCGGTGCAGCGCATCGACCTCGTGATCGCCGACGAGCCGATGGGCCGCCAGATCGGCGTCAAGGCCTTCAACCACACGCTGGGCACCACCGCCATGAGCTTTTTCGCCACCGCGGCGCTGAAGCAGACGCTCCAGGGCGAGTTCCCGGCCTGCCTCGACCGTGCGCCGATGCTGATCCAGGGCGCGTCCTCGGCGGCGCGGCAGCGGCTCGACCTGTGGCTGGCGGAGCACCGGCTCAGGCCGCGGCCGATCGGCGAGTTCGACGATGCCGCGCTGCTGAAGGCCTTCGGCGGCGAGGGCCGCGGCGTCTTCATGACGCCCACGGTGCTCGAGGAGGAGACCTGCGCGCAGTACGGGGTCGAGGTCATCGGCCGCGCCGCCGAGCTGATCGAGGAGTTCTTCGCGATCTCGGTCGAGCGCCGCATCACCCATCCCTGCGTGGTCGCCATCACGAGGGCGGCGCGCGGGCGCTTCCATCGGGGCCGCAGCTCCGCATAATCGGCCGTCTCTCCAAGGACCCCCATGAACGCACATCCGGCCGACCGGCCCCGGGTTCCCCAGCCGCCGCTGAAGCCGATCGTCGGCAATCTCGGCGAGCTCGATTCGAAGGCGCCGATCCAGAGCATGATGCGGCTGGCCGGCATCTACGGGCCGATCTTCAAGCTCACGCTGCTGGGCCGCGACGTCTACGTGGTGAGTTCGCAGGCGCTGGTCAACGAGCTCTGCGACGAAACGCGTTTCGTCAAGCGCGTGCACGGCCCGCTGCAGGAGATCCGCGCCTTCGCCGGCGACGGCCTCTTCACCGCCTACAACAGCGAGCCCAACTGGGCCAAGGCGCACCGGCTCCTGATGCCGGCCTTCGGCCCGCTGGGCGTGCGCTCGATGTTCGACCGCATGGTCGACATCGCGCACCAGATGTTCGTCAAATGGGAGCGCTTCGGCCCGTCGGCGGTCGTCGACGTGGCCGACAACATGACGCGGCTGACGCTCGACACCATCGCGCTGTGCGCCTTCGACTACCGCTTCAACAGCTTCTACCAGAACGAGATGCATCCCTTCGTCGCGGCGATGGTCGACGCGCTCGAGGAGGCCGGCCAGCGCGGCCGGCGGCCCGCGATGGTGTCCAACCTGATGGTCGGCACCCGGCGCCGCTACGAGGCCGACCAGCAGATGCTGGCGCGCGTGGCCGAGCAGCTGATCGCCGAGCGCCGCAGCGACCCGCAGGGCGCGGGCAAGGACGACCTGCTCAACGTGATGCTCAACGGGGTCGACCCGGTGAGCGGCGAGAAGCTGTCGGACGAGAACATCCGCTTCCAGATGGTCACCTTCCTGATCGCCGGCCACGAGACCACCAGCGGCCTGCTGTCCTTCGCCTGCTACCTGCTGCTGAAGAACCCCGAGGCGATGCTGAAGGCGCGCGCCATCGTCGACGAGGTGCTCGGCGAGCAGATGCCGAGGGTCGAGCATCTCGCGCAGCTGCGCTACATCGAGCAGATCCTGATGGAGTCGCTGCGCCTGTGGCCGACCGCGCCGGCCTTCGGCGTCAAGCCGGTCGCCGACACGGTGCTGGCGGGCCGCTATCCGCTCACGACCCGGGACACCTTGCTGGTGCTGCAGCCGGCGCTGCATCGCGACCCGGCCGTGTGGGGCGAGGACGCCGAGGCCTTCCGCCCCGAGCGCTTCGAGCCCGACACGGCCGAGAAGCTGCCGCCCAATGCCTGGAAGCCCTTCGGCAACGGCGCCCGGGCCTGCATCGGCCGGCCGTTTGCGATGCAGGAGGCGCAGCTGGTGATCGCGATGCTGCTGCAGCGTTTCGACATCGTGATGGACGATCCGTCCTACCAGCTCGAGATCGCCGAAACGCTGACCATCAAGCCGCACGGCCTGAAGATCCGCGCCCGCAGCCGGGGGGGTGCCAATGGCTTCGCGCTGCGCAGCGCCATTCCGTCGGTGCCGCAGCGGCTGGTGAAGGAGCCGGTGGACGAGGTCGCGCTGCCGCCCGACGCACCGACGCTGCTGGTGCTGTACGGCAGCAACACCGGCTCCTGCGAGATGTTCGCCCGCCGCATTGCGGCCGAAGCGCCGCGGCAGGGTTACGCCGCCACGGTCGCCACGCTCGACGAGTACGCAGGGGCATTGAAGGGCGGCACGCCGGTGGTGGTGGTCACGGCCTCCTACGAGGGCCAGGCGCCGGACAACGCGAAGAAGTTCCTGTCATGGCTGGAGGGCTGCGCGCCGGGCACGCTGGACGGCGTCCGCTTCGCGCTGCTGGGCTGCGGCAACCGGCAATGGGCGCGGACCTACCAGGCGGTGCCCAAGCGGGTCGACGCCGCGCTCGCCGCGGCCGGTGCCGTGCGCCTGCGGCCGCGCGGCGAGGCCGATGCCGGCGGCGATTTCTTCGGCGCTTTCGAGGAGTGGTCCGGCGCGCTGTGGGACGACCCGGGCGTGGCGCTCGGGCGCACGGTGGCCGACAAGCCATCGGCGCCGAGCTTCGATGTGGAGGTCCTCAAGTCGGCCCGCGAGCGCGCGCTGGCACTCAACGAACTCGAACTCGGCACCGTGGTCGAGAACCGCCAGCTGGTGAACATGGGCGCCGCCGGTGCGCGCTCCAAGCGCCATCTGCAGATCGCGCTGCCGGCCGGCATGCGCTACCGCAGCGGCGACTACCTCGCAGTGCTGCCGCGCAACCCGGACGCCAGCGTGGCGCGCGCGCTGGCGCGCTTCGGCCTCGCCGGCGACACGCAGATCGTGATCCGCAAGCAGGCCGGCACCGCTTCCGCGCTGCCCGGCGACTACCCGATCGGCGCCGCCGAGGTGCTGGCGGGCTATGTCGAGCTGGCGCAGCCCGCGACCCGCGCGCAGGTCGGCCAGCTCGCCGAGGCGACGCCGTGCCCGCCCGAGCGCCAGGCGCTCGAACGCTTGGCTGGCGAGCAGGCGTATGCCGACGAAGTGCTGGCAAGGCGCGTCAGCGTGCTCGACCTGCTCGAGCGCACGCCGTCCTGCGGCATCGGACTGGCAGRCTTTCTCGGCATGCTGCCCACGCTCAGGGCGCGCCAGTACTCGATCTCCTCGTCACCGCTCGCCGATGAGGCCGAGGCCAGCCTGACCTTCGCGGTGGTCGATGCGCCCGCGCTGTCGGGGCAGGGCGAATTCCAGGGCGTGGCCTCGACCTACCTGGCGCGCCTGCAGGCCGGCGACCGGGTGTCGGTCGCGGTGCGGCCCTCGCAATCCGGCTTCCGTCCGCCGGCCGATCCGAAGACCCCGATCGTGATGGTGTGCGCCGGCACCGGCGTCGCGCCCTTTCGCGGCTTCCTGCAGGAGCGCGCCTGGCAGAAGGCGGCCGGCCGCGAGGTCGGCCCGGCGCTGCTCTTCTTCGGCATCGACGATCCGGAGGTCGACTACCTGTACCGCGAGGAGTTCGCGGCCTGGGAGGCGGCGGGCGTGGTCGAGCTGCGGGCTGCATTCTCGGCCCGGCCCGAGGGCGATGTCATGTTCGTGCAACACCGCGTCTGGCAGGACCGGGCCGACATCGGCGCGTTCTTTCGCCAGGGCGCGCAGTTCTATGTCTGCGGCGACGGCAGGCACATGGCGCCGGCGGTGCGCGAGACCTTCATCCACATCTACCAGCGCGCGACCGGCAGCGACGATGCCGCGGCCGAGGCCTGGGTCGACCGCATGGAGCACGAGCACGGGCGCTACGTGTCGGATGTGTTTGCTTGAGTGACGACCTGGGCCGTGTCGCGCAATAGTGCAAATGCACTATTCGGGCGACCGGGCGGAGCCGCGAGACTGTGGCCCAGATTTCTCGGTCGACCCATGCTCACTCTCAGTCGGAAAGAAAAGATCCTTCGCAAAGCCGGYATCACGGTGCCGCCGTTTCCGGCCCGCCGCCTGCCGCTGCAGGAGCGTCACTTGCACATGCGCGCCAGGGTGCCGCAGGAGGAGCGGGACGCCGACGCCGAGCAGCGCGCCGCGGTGCAGGCGTGGAAGCAGACGGTCAATGCGCTGCACGCCGCGCACGTGGAAGGTCGGTTCAGACCAGGGCGCCAGGGATCGTCATGATGTCCCAGGCGCCGCCGAAGCCGCTCGGCGTCGGGCGTTCGACCACGGGCTGGAAGCTGGCCAGCACCTGGCTGCCTGCCGCCTGCGCGGCCTGATAGGAAGGCAGCGGGCCGCTGGCCGAATCGATCACCTGACAGGGGCCCAGCCGCAGCCAGCCGCCGGGTCGGACGATCAGCCAGTAATAGTGGCCGGCGATGGGTTCTTCGATGACGAGGCTCAGGTCAGGCTTCATGTGCTGCGAGTTCAAACTCATGTGCTGAGCCGGCATTGAATCGAAGGCGCGCGGGCGCGCCAAGGAAATAGATCACGCCGGGGAACCCTATTTGCCCCGATCCCGGCCGGACGGGGCCCCCGCCGTCCGGAGGACAATCGGGGAATCTCCCGCTCGAACCCTGAAAACCCGAACATGCCCCCACTCGACGACCCCTTCCACGATGCCGAGGTCGGCTCCCGCGACAGCACGCTCGATACCACCCGGATCGACGACGTGCGCATCGGCGCGGTCCGCCCGCTCATGACCCCCGCGCTGCTGCAGGAGCGCGTGCCGGTGCGCGACAACACGCTGGCGCTGGTGGAAAGCAGCCGCGCCGCGATCGCCGACGTGCTGCACGGCCGCGACGACCGCCTGGTGGTGGTGGTCGGGCCCTGCTCGATCCACGACCACGACCAGGCGATCGAGTACGCGCAGCGCCTGAAGTCGGTCGCCGACCGGCTGCAGGACGACCTGCTGATCGTGATGCGCGCCTACTTCGAGAAGCCGCGCACCACCGTGGGCTGGAAGGGCTACATCAACGATCCGCACCTCGACGGCAGCTTCGCGATCAACGAAGGGCTGGAGCGCGCACGGCGCCTGCTGCTGGAGCTGACCACGCTGGGGCTGCCGACCGGCACCGAGTTCCTCGACCTGCTGAGCCCGCAGTTCATCGCCGACCTGATCGCCTGGGGCGCCATCGGCGCGCGCACCACCGAGAGCCAGAGCCATCGGCAGCTGGCCTCGGGCCTGAGTTGCCCGGTCGGCTTCAAGAACGGCACCGACGGCAGCGTCAAGGTCGCGGCCGACGCGATCCTCGCGGCCCGTGCGCCGCACGCCTTCATGGGCATGACCAAGATGGGCATGGCGGCGATCTTCGAGACCCGTGGCAACGACGACTGCCACGTCATCCTGCGCGGCGGCAAGGCGCCCAACTATTCCGCCGCGGACGTGGCGGCGAGCTGCGACGCGCTGGCCGCCAACGGCCTCAGGCCGCAGGTGATGATCGACGTCTCGCATGGCAACAGCAGCAAGCAGCACCAGCGCCAGATCGTGGTCGCGGCCGAGGTGGCGGCGCAGATCGCGGCCGGCGAAGCGCGCATCACCGGCGTGATGATCGAGAGCCACCTCGAGGAGGGGCGGCAGGACCTGTTGCCGGGGGTGGCGCTCAGGCACGGCGTCTCGATCACCGATGCCTGCATCGGCTTCGCGCAGACGGTGCCGGTGCTCGAGGGGCTGGCCTCCGCGGTCAAGGCGCGGCGGCGTCTGGCGACGGCGTGATGGGCGCGCGGGCTGCCTTGTCCCCGGTGCTCCAGGTCCGGAATCTGCGCTTCGCCTACCCGGGGCAGCCGCCGCTGGCGTTCGGCTGGACCGGTGCCATCGGCCCGGGCGTGACGCTGTTGCATGGCGACACGGGCAGCGGCAAGTCGACCCTGCTGCGCGTGATGGCCGGGGCTCTGGCCGCTGACGGCGAGTTGGCGCTGGTGGGTGCGCGCCTCGACGAAGACGCGCGGGCCTACGGGAGCGGCGTCTTCTTCGTCGATCCGGCCACCGACGCATTCGATCCGCTCACCGTGCGCGCCTGCACGGCCGCGCTGCGCGTCGGCGACGCGCGCTTCGACGAGGCCGCGTGGCAGTCGCTGGCCGACGGCTTCGGGCTGGCGCCGCATCTCGACAAGTCGATGTACATGCTGTCCACCGGGTCGAAGCGCAAGGTCTGGCTGGCCGCCGCGCTGGCTTCCGGACGGCCGCTGATCCTGCTCGACGAACCGACCGGCGGACTCGACGCCGCATCGATCCGCTGCCTCTGGCGCGCCCTGGCCGAGAAGGCGCGGGGCTCGCTGCAGGCCGTGGTGGTGGCCAGCGGCGAGCGCACTGAGATGCCTGGGCTGGCCGCGACCCTCGAGCTGCCGCTGCGCTGAGGCCGGCGGCCGGGCCGCCAGCGCGGCGAAGTCCGCGCTTCGCACGGACGGGCGGCCTGCTGCTGCCCCCTCGGGGGCAGCGACGACACGGAGTGTGGAACGTGGGGGTCCGTGTTATGCCAGAAGGGAGGGCTGCGGCTCGGTCCTCGGCTCGACATCCAGCAGCGTGCCGCGGCAGTTCGCTGCGCCGCAATGGCAGGGATAGTCGGACGGTGCCGAGCCGTCGTCGGCCGTGAGGCCGTAGTCGATGAAAAGCTCGTCGCCGGCCTCGACCGGCACCAGCGTCTGGAACCTGAGCTCCAGCCGGCCGGCGGCGTCGTACTCCTCGACCGCCTCGCAGTTCGGGTCGCAGGAATGGTTGAGGTGGCGGGTGGCGTTGCCGCCCTTGCCGGCGTCGATGATTTCCTCGTTGGAGAGCTTGAACAGATAGGTCAGCTGGCCGTCCCATTTCCGGCCGGCGACCTGCTCGGCCGTGTAGCGGCGGCCTTCGTAGAGACCCAGCAGGGCGTGGGCGGGCAGCGGCCGGGTGGCGAACGCGCCCAGCCCGTGAACGCCGCTGGGCGACACCCGCAGGCAGGGGGTGGAGGAATCGGATCTTCTGGCGGCGGTCATGGCAGGGAGGAAACGGAATGCGGGGAGGCGAACGAGGCGCCCAGGAGGTGGCCATCGCGGGCGCGCAGGCGGGCGGGCTCGCATCGTACATCGGCCGCGGAGGCCGCTCCTGGTGCCCATGCGGGGCATTGGCGATAGGAAAAAGACCCGGCACTCCGACTAAGCTATAGCCTTGTTCCAAACAACGCGGTGATTCCCATGACTTCGACATACGCCCAAATCCAGAAGAAGATCGCCCTGCTGCAGCGACAGGCTGACTCGCTGCGCGAGAAAGAAGTCGCTGGTGTGATCGAGCGCATCAAGGTGGCGATTGCGCACTATGGCTTGACTGCACAGCACCTGGGCTTCGGGGCCGATACAGCGCGAGCGCGACCCGGCGCCGTAGCTCGTAGGAAGGTGGCCGTCGCGGCGACGGCCAAGTACAGCGACGGTGCCGGCAACGGCTGGTCGGGCCGCGGACCTCGCCCGCGTTGGCTGCGCGAAGCGCTGGCGGCCGGAAAATCGCTCGACGACTTCAGGGTTGGCGCTGCGCCCCGGAAGGCGTCGCGTCCCGCCAAGAATGCGGCTCGGCAGCAGCGGCGTCCATCGAGCGCGCTGTACCGCGACGACGCGGGCCATTCGTGGACCGGTCGCGGTCCGCAGCCTCGTTGGCTCAAGGAAGCTCTGGCGCAAGGCAAGACCCTGAGCGATCTGACGGCCAGTTGACGGGCCCGCGGGCGCGAGCCGGGCGTGCGCCGGCTTGCCGGCCGCGGCGGAGGCGAGGTCGGCCGATCAGGGCGTCGGCATTGAACGGTTCCGTGCATTTGTACGCAATTCGCGAGATACCTCAGGCTGTAGTCCATTCGGCCTCATTGCGACCCCTCGACAATCGCGCCAAGCCTCGCTCTCCACGCATGAAAGCATCTCTCTTCCTCGGAACGCTGAATCGAATCCGCAGTCGCCTTCGGCGCCTGGTCGGCCGGCCGATGCGCCCGATGCCGCGTGCGGTGGCGTCCGTGCCCCTGCCCGTGGCGCCGTTCCCCCGGGTCGCGGCGCCGAGGCCGATTCAGGACGCCCCCCAGTTGACGACGCCGGCCGCCGCGCCGATGCGGGCTGTGGCCGTGGCGGTGCGATCCGAGCCCGCGGCGGTCCAGGTGCAAGTCCAGGCCACGGCCGCAGCTCAGCCCCCCGCGCGGACGATGCGTTCGCTCGAGGAGGTCCGGGCCGATCTGGCCCGGCTGCGCCAAAGCGCGAAGGAGCGCCATGCACGGGCCTTGGTGCCGGTCCGGCGCGACATCAGTTTCGAGCCGACCGACTTCATGGACTTCGCCAAGCCGGCCGAAGCGCCCGAGGAGTCCTTCGAAGCGACGGCGTTCCTGGACTTCACCACCCTGAAGCCACGCGCCGGGCACTGAGGCCTGTTCACAGGCCCTGATCATCCGGCCGTGCGGCGCGCCTTCAATCGGCCTTCAGGATGGTCTCGCCCTTGATCGGACCCCAGTCGCGGATGTTGTGGCGCCTCCGCTTCCAGCCGGCATAGGTGCGCCGCAGGTTCACGACCGAAATGAAGTAGTACAGCACCTTGAACATCCGGAGCGAGCGCCGGTAGGCCGCTCCGTGATGGATGTCGGCCGCCAGCAGCGACATCAGGCCCTGCTTGGCCTTGAAGAGGTTGTTGGGGTGCATGAACATGTCGCGGATCGTCGGATTGGTGACCCGGTAGATGAACCATGAATAGTCCCGCGGCCCCACACGCATGCGCTTTTCCAATGCCTTGCGCGCGGCCGGCAACTCGGCCGGCCGGTCGAGCGCCGTCGCCACCAGGTCGGCGCCGTCGAAGGCGCTTTGCATCGCGAGGAACACGCCCGACGAGAACATCGGGTCGATGAAGGTGAAGGCGTCGCCGACCATCAGGTAGCGCTCGCCGGTGCCATGGGTGCTCGAATAGGAGAAATTGCCTGTCGCGTGCACCACGTCATCGATCAGCGTGGCGTCCTTCAGCCGGTCGTGCAGCTCGGGGCACAGCGCGATGGTGTCGCGGAAGTACTCCCTCAGCGGCTTGTCGCGCGCCTTCAGATAGTAGGCCCAGCACACCGCGCCGACGCTGGTGCTGCCGTCGGCCAGCGGAATGAACCAGAACCAGCCATGCTCGAACCAGCAGATGCTGATGTTCCCCTCGCGCCGGCCCTCGAGCCGCCGCGCATTGCGGAAGTGACCGAACAGCGCCGTGCTGTTGTGCTCCGGATTCCTTTTCCTGGACCCGAACTTGCTCGCCAGCAGCGTGTCGCGGCCACTGGCATCGACCACRAAGCGCACACGCCAGCGGCGAGCGCTGCCGTCGTCCAGCGYCGCGTGTACTGTCGCACCCGCGTCGTCGAAGTCCACCTGCCGTACCTTCGCCCCCTCGATCGTCAACGCGCCCTCGCGGGCGGCGTGGCGGAACAGCAGTTCGTCCAGTTCCGAGCGTCGAACCTGCCAGGCCGATTCCTTGGATGGGTCCCAGCCCTCGGAAAAATCCACATAGCTGCGGTAGTCGAGGTCCGGCGGAACGAACTCGATGCCGAACTTGGGCATGCCGATCTTCTCGACCTGATCGAGCACCCCGAGCCTTCTGAACAGYTCGACGTTGCCCGGCAGCAGCGACTCGCCGATGTGGAAGCGCGGGTGATGCTCCTTCTCCAGCAGCACCACGCGCCGCCCTTCGCGCGCGAGCAGCGTGGCGATGGTCGAGCCGGCCGGTCCGCCGCCGATGACCAGGACATCGCATTCGTGGGCTGCTTCCATGGGTTCGATATTCCTTTTCCAGATTGAYCCGAACGGGGCCCGCATTGTGCCTTCGGCAAGGCGCCGAGATCCCGGGGCGCGAATGACTAAGATGGCGGCCCCGAACTGTGAGAGGACATGTGGAATGAAGACCGGACCGATGCTGATGAGGCTGGCGGCAGGGGTTGTTGTCGCGGGTGCCGTGGGCGCCGCGGGTGCCGCCGAGCCGCTCCGCGGCCCGGCCACGGCGTCGCCGGGTGCGCCCGCAGCGATCGAGGGGCCGACCTGGCGCCTCACCGACGTCCGGGGATTCGACGCCGCGGCACTCCCCGCCGGACCGCGATCGGTCACGGCGCGCTTCAAGGGGGGCCGGGTCGACGGCTTCTCGGGCTGCAACCGGTATTTCGGCTCCTACACCTTCAAGCAAGACCGGCYGGTCATCGGCCCGCTGGCCGGGTCCATGATGGCCTGCGATGAGGCGTCGATGGCGGTCGAGACGGCAGTGAAGCGGGCGCTGTCGGGCGCATTTCGCCCTGTGCTCGCCGAAGATCGTCTGAGCCTGCTGGCCGATGGCGGCGAGGCCGTGCTCGCCTTCAAGGCGGAGCCTGTGCCGGTGCTCGCCGGACTGCGGTCGAACATCACCGGCTTCAACAACGGCCGGCAGGCGGTCGTGAGTCCGCTGCTCGGCACCACGCTCTCGCTGTCGTTCGGCGACGGCATCGTGAAGGGCTTCGGCGGCTGCAACACGTTCCGCGCCAGCTACACCACCGACGGCGACCGCATTGCCGTGGGGCCCGTGGCCGCCACCCGCAGGGCCTGCCCCGCGGAGGGCGTGATGCAGCAGGAGAGGGAGTTCATCGCGGCCCTGAAGTCGACCACGACCTGGGCCTTCAGCGGCGCATTCCTCGACATGCACCGCCCCGACGGCGCGCGCACGCTGATCGGCAGCCGCGAGGCCGACTAGCTCACCATCCGGACTGCTGTTGCCTGCCGCCCCTGATGTTCCCGGCGACACCGCCAGCGAGGCCGCCGATCGCCGCTCCCGTCCAGGCGTCGCCGCCGGAGATCGCCGCGATGCCAGCCCCGCCCGCGGCACCCATGGCGGCGCCGCTCATCGTTCCCTGCTGCCGCGGGGTCATGTCCGTGCAGCTCGCCGTGAGCGTCATGGCCGCAACGATCAACACCCATTCCAGTCGTTTCATGTTCGATCTCCCTCACTTGTTCTTTTGCAGGCCGGGCAGAACCGTCTCGAACCACAAGGTATCCAGCACCGGCCGCTTCAGCTTGGCCGGATTGGCCGCGTACCAGCGGTCGAGGCCTTCGCGAACGGAGTCCAGTGTCTGGCCCTGCATGCCCTTGGCCATGCGCGGCACGAAGTTCTGGGCGTCCGTCGGCGGGTTCTCCGCGAAGTAGGCGGTCTGGACCTGGACCAGGTTGGCGATGCCGATGAGGTACGCCTTCTTCACGGCCTCGCTCGAGGTGGTCCATTGCTCGCCCGTGACCAGCGGAAGCTCGGCGGCCCGGGCCGGGATCGCGGCCATCGCCAGCGTCATGCACGCCGCGATCACGGCGGTGCGCATCTGCAGTTTCATTGTCATCGCCTTCTCCATCGATAAGTCGTTTGCATCGAGTCGCCGGTGGATATTGAGCGTGGCTTGCGGCGTATGTCAAACACATCGAAGACGGGCCCGCGGGCGCGATGTGCTCAGACGCGCACGCGCAGCCGCATGCGAAGACCGATCGGGGTCATCGTGAAGGCGAGTTGCTCGCGCG
>NZ_JBFUCI010000003.1:0-67907 GCF_056405335.1 Variovorax sp. P1_H12_2 | reverse complement strand
GTGCTGGATGCCTCGGGCCTGTGCGTCGCCTCGCTCAACGTGGCCGGTCCGACCGAACGCTTTCGCAATGAACTGGACTTCCTCAAGGCCACGGTGAGGGAAGTCGCCACCCGCGCGTCCGGCTTGATCAGCGACATCCGGCGCGCCTGACGACCCTGCACCGCCGCGGGTTCTGTCGCGCTACGTCATTCGGGCAGTGCCACCAAGGCCTCCCCTGTCAGCCGGACCTCGCCGGCTTGGTTGCTCGTGCTCACGGCCAGGCGCACGCAGGCTTCGCCATGGAGGTGAATTTTTTCGATCACGCGGCCCCGGCAGTGGATGACATCGCCGAGCTGCGTGATCGCCGTGAATCGCACGCTGTAGCGGCGGATTCGTTCCTGGGGCACCCAGTCGGTCAGCAGGCGCGCCAGCCAGGCCATCGAGAGCATGCCTTGCGCGAACACGTCAGCCATGCCGGCCGCGCGTGCGAAGTCCAGATCCACGTGGATCGGGTTGTGGTCACCGGAGGCGCCACAGTACAGGGCCAGGTCGAGTCTGGATACCGGTGGCAGCGCCAGGACGGGAAGCTCGTCGCCCACCTGTACGTCAGCAAAACGCAAATTGAAGCGCTTCATGGCAAGCGCTTTCAAGCCGGCGCTTCGCCGGCGGTGACACGAGAGACCGTCAAGCAGCGCAACTCGGCGACCAGCCCACCGTGCTGGTTCGTCACCCGGGTGTGGCGAACCGCGAAGTGCAGGGCACCGCCCTTCTTCTCGTACAGGTCCTCGATGCGTGGTTCGAAAGTCAGCGTGTCGCCGGCGAATGCCATCGAGTGGTATTCGAAGTGCTGCTCGCCGTGCAGCACGTTACGGTAGTCCAGCCCGACAAGATTGCGGAAGGCGGCCGGGTCGGGCGCGTCCGACTCCAGGCAGAACAGGAATGTCGGCGGCACCGGGAGGGCCGGATGGCCGGCGCGCCGAGCCGCCTCGGCGTCCCGGTACACGGGGTCCTGCTGTCCGGTGGCCTTGGCGAAGAATCGCAGGCGGCCGGCCTCCACCAGGATGCTGAACGGCGGCAGGCGATGGCCGATGAGCTTGCTCGCATTCATTCGCCGTGCGCCCGTTTCGCCTTCAAAGGATGGCCTGCTCACGCAACTCGCGCAGCGCGGCGTCATCGACCCCAAGCTCCTCGCGCAGGATCTCGTCCGTGTGCTCGCCCAGTCGCGGCGATGGACGGTGCAGCACCGGCGTGTCCGAAAATCGCAGCGGGCTACGCACCACCGGATAGCTGCCTCCACAAGGCAGCGTCACATTCTGTACCAGGCCTCTGTGCCGCACCTGAGCGTCGGCGAACACGTCGGCCAAGTCGTTGATCGGCCCGCCGGGAACCGCCGCATCCGACAGCCGCTCGACCACCTCAGCACGCGTCAGCGATGCGAGCGCCAGGGTCAGTTCCGCATAGAGTGCCGGGGCGTTGGCGACGCGGCTGGCATTGTTGGAGAATCGCGCATCCTGTGCGAGKCCCGGCCGTTCGAGCGCTTCGCACATGGCCTTGAACTGGTGATTGTTGCCGGCCGCGATGATCACCGAGCCGTCGCGGCAAGGCAGCACGGTCGATGGCGCAGCGATCGGGTTGGTATTGCCGGCGCGTCGTGGCACGGGGCCGCCCATCAGGTACCCCTGCGCCAGGTGCCCATTGAATGCAACGGCAGTGTCGAGGAGCGTGGCCTCGACGTACTGCCCCTGGCCGGTCCGCTCGCGGTGGTAGAGCGCGCTCACGATGGACAAGGCGGCGTAGTGCCCGGTGGTGAGGTCGATCATCGGCACCGAAGTGCGCATCGGTTCGCCGTCCGGTTCGCCGCAGGTGCTCATGAGTCCCGACAGGCCCTGCGCGATGAAATCGTAGGCAGGGCGGCTGGCATAGGGGCCATCCTGGCCGAAGCCGGTGACGGAGCAATACACCAGTCGCGGATTCTCCGCGCGCAGCCGTGCCTCGTCGAGGCCGTAGCGTTTCAGCGTGCCCGCCTTGTAGTTCTCGATCAGCACATCGCAACGTTGCGCCAGCTGCCGCACGATGTCTGCGCCGCGCTCGGTGGCGATGTCGATGGTGATGCTCTTCTTGCCGCGGTTGTAGGCATGGAAGGCCGCAGACTCCTTGGCACCTGCCGCCTCCGCATGGGGCGAAGCCACGTACGGACCGAGTTGCCGGAGTTCATCGCCCTGCCCCGGCCGCTCCACCTTGTAGACGGTGGCGCCCATGTCGGCCAGGGTCTGGGCGGCGATCGGGCCTGCAATGGCCCGGGACAGGTCCAGCACCTTGATGTGGGAAAAGATTGCGGACATTGCAGCTCCTGGGCTTGTCTGTCGACGCGGGTCAGTCGATCTTGATGTTGCGCTCGCGGATCACCCGGCCCCAACGCGCGTAGTCGTTTCGCACGATGGTGGAGAACGCAGCCGGGCTGGTGCCTGTCATGGTGAACCCGAACTCCTGCATGCGCTTTCTCAGATCCGGCTGCGACAGGACGGTGCCGACATCCCGCGACATCTTCTCCACGTTCGCGCGTGGCGTATTCGACGGCACGAACAAGCCCAGCCAGCCAAGCGCCTCCAGGCCCGCGCCGGTGTATCCGGCTTCGGGGAATGTCGGTGTGTCGGGGGCTTGGTCCGAACGGACCGGGCCCGTCACCGCCAAGGGAACCAGCTTGCCCGAGGTGATGTAGTTGGCTGAACCTGCAGCGCCCATCATGACGGCCGCGATCTGCCCGCCCATGAGGTCGCTCAGTGCGGGCCGCTCGCCCTTGTAGGGGACATGCAGGAGCTTGATCTTGGCCGCATCCTGGAACATCTCCATGTAGAGGTGACCCGCCGAGCCAGCGCCGAAGGAGCCGAACGCAAGTTCCCCCGGCTTGGCCCTGGCGAGCGCCACGAACTCGGAAAGATTCTTTGCGGGCACCGACGGATTGACCGCAAAGAGCATCGGCAGCGTGGCGAGCTGGGAGACCGGGGCGAAGTCCTTGAGGGCGTCGTAGGAGACCTTGCTGAGATGCGGCACCTGCACGAATGCCGTGACGGCCAGCAGAACGGTGTAGCCGTCGGGTTCTGCCCGAGCGACCGAGTCCGCTGCAACGGCGCCGGATGCACCGGGCTTGTTCTCGATGATCACCGGCTGCTGCCAGATCTTCGAGAGCCGCTCGCCGATCGCCCTCATCATCACATCGGACGAGCCTCCGGCGGCGAAGGGTGCCACGATCTTCACCGGCTTGCTTGGAAAGCTGTCCGACTGCGCCAGCACGGCACCGCATGCCGTGGCCAGCGCAGCGCTCGTGCACAACGAAATCAGGAATCTACGTTTCAGTTTGGGCATCTCAGGGTCTCCTTTTTATTTGATGGATGAAGGCGCTCGCGGAACTCACGCGGGCCATCGAGTTCATTTCAAGGGAGAATTTCTGATCGTCCAAGCGGCGCGCGGCGCTTTGTCCACGATGTGGGCCATTTGCGCTCCTGCGCGGCGAGCCGCCCTCCTTGGAGCCTTGACCGGCTCTTCAATGCGGCTTGCGCGCCGGGTTTCTCAGCAAAAAGCGTCAGAGCTCGAGGAGTTCGGCATAGCGCGCCAGCTGGCTGTCGCTGTCGCCCAGCAGCGGATCGAGCATCGTCAAGCGCTTGAAGTAGTCGCCCACGGCCAGCTCGTCGGTCATGCCCATGCCGCCATGCAGTTGCACCGCCTGCTGCCCCACGAAGCGGCCGGCCTTGGCCATCATGAACTTGGCCGCCGCCAGCATCCGCCGGCGCCGGGCCGGGTCCGACTCATCCAGCGCCTGGGCCGCCACATGCGCCATCGAGACGGCCAGTTCCTTCTGCACCAGCATGTCGGCCATGCGATGCTGCAACGCCTGGTAGCTGCCGAGCGGCCGACCGAACTGCTGGCGGGTGCGCAGGTAGTCGCCGGTGAGCTCGATCAGGCGCTCCATCGCACCGCCGGCCTCGGCGCACAGGGCGGCGATGCCATGGTCGAGGCCCGATTCCAGCACCGCCATGCCGCTGCCGACGGCACCCACGCGGCACTCGGCGGGCAGCGACACCTCATGAAGCGACAGGTCGCAGGCACGCAGGCCATCCATGGTGGGATAGCCGCGGCAGCTCACACCCGGCGCCGTCCGGGGCACGAGAAACACGGCGATGCCGGCGTCGTCCACACGCGCGGTCACGAGCATTGCGTCAGCCGCCTCACCATGCCAGACCAGGGTCTTGTGACCGCTCAGGCGATAGCCCTGTGGGGTGGGCGAGGCCGTGGTGGCGATGTCGCCATCGGCCTCGCGTTGCCCCGGCTCCAGATACGCCAGGGTCACGATGCGTTCGCCGGCCGCCATGGCGGACAGCCACTCGGCCTTCTGTTCTTCGCTGCCATGGGCCTGAAGCATGGCGGTGGCCATCACGGCGCTCGGCGTCACCGGCTCCAGCAACAGGGCGCGACCCAGTTCGTGCTGCACCACCATCAGGCTGGCGGCGCCTTCGCCGAACCCGCCGTACTGCGGCGCCACGCAAAGCCCCAGCACGCCCAGCTCCGCCAGCGCGCGCCAGGTCTCACTGTTGAAACTGCCGCCGCCTCGGGCCGAGCGCCGACGCTGCTCGAAGCCGTATTCGCTTTCCAGGTAGCGCCGCAGGCTGTCGGCCAGCATGCGCTGCTCTTCACTTCGTTGAAAGTCCATGATTCCCCCTTCAGAACCCRAKGATCATCTTGGCGATGATGTTCTTCTGCACYTCGKTGGYSCCGCCGTAGATCGTGGTCTTGCGTGCATCGAAGTAGGTCGCGGTCGACGGCGCGGCCCAGTCGGGCGCGTCGATGCCGGGCTGCTGTCCGGCCTCCAGCCACTGCGGGTCGAAGGGCCAGGCGCAGGGGCCGGCGAGCTCCATCTGCAGCATGGCCAGATCCTGCTGAATCTCGGAGCCGCGGATCTTGAGGATGGACGCCTCCGGGCCCGGTCCCTTGCCGCCGTCCTCGGCAGCCACCCGCAACAGCAGCATTTCGAGCGCCATGACTTCCATCTCGATGCGCGCGATCTTGTCGCGCATGCGCGGCGACTCGAACATCGAGGCGCCTTTGCAGGGCGTTGCGGCGGCAAGCTGCTTGAGGAGCTGCAACTCGCGGTGGCAGTGGCCGATCCCCGCAATGCCGGTGCGCTCATGTCCGAGCAGGTACTTGGCATAGGTCCAGCCCTGGTTTTCCTGGCCCACCAGGTTCTCCACCGGCACCTCGACGTTTTCCAGCCAGACCTCGTTGATCTCGCGCCCGCCGTCCAGCGTCACGATGGGACGCACCGTGATGCCGGGCGACTTCATGTCGATCAGCAGCAGCGAGATGCCCTCCTGCGCCTTGACCTGCGGGTCGGTGCGAACCAGGCAGAACATCCAGTCCGCATGGTGGCCCAGGGTGTTCCAGGTCTTCTGGCCGTTGACGACATAGCAGCCGCCATGGCGCACCGCGCGGGTCTTGAGCGACGCCAGGTCCGAACMCGCGCCGGGCTCGGAGTAGCCCTGGCACCAGAAATCCAGCATCGGCGGGATCCGCGGCAGGAACCTGGCCTGCATCTGCGGGCTGGCGAACCTGATCAGCACCGGGCCGATCATCGAGAGCCCGAACGGCAGCAGGCGGGGGGCACCCGCGCGAAAGCACTCGATCTCGAAGAGGGTCCTCTGCAAGGGATTCCACCCCGTGCCGCCGAACGCAACGGGCCAGGCCGGCGCCCCCCACCCGCGTTCGAACAGGATGCGGTGCCAGCGCACGAAGTCGTCCCGTTCAAGGCGCTGATGGGACAGCACCTTGCTCTTGATATCCAGCGGCAAGGCGGTGCGCGCGAAGGCCCTCACCTCCTCGCGAAACGCCTGCTCTTCCTCGCTGAAGCGCAAATCCATGGAATGTCTCCTGACGATGACGGACTACAAGGTGTCCTGGGTGCCGAGCACCAGGGTGGCCTGGCTCGACAACTCGCCGCCGTTGCCGTGTGCCAACGCCAGCTGCGCGTCGGCCACCTGTCGGTCGCCGGCACGTCCCATCAGTTGCTCGGTGGCCTCGACCATGGTGAACAGGCCGTACATGCCCGGGTGGACGCAGGACAGTCCGCCGCCATTGGTGTTGACCGGCAGGGCACCGCCGGGGGCGATGCGCCCGCCTTCGACGAAGCTGCCGGCCTCGCCCTTCCCGCAGAAGCCCAGGTCCTCCAGGAACAGCAGGGTGTTGATGGTGAAAGCGTCGTAGAGCTCCACGACGTCGATGTCCTGCGGCCGCACGCCGGCCTGCGCGAAAGCGCGGCTCCCCGACAGGCGCGCGGCGGTGCGGGTCAGGTCGGGCATGGCGCTGATTTCGCGATGCTCGGTGGCCGCGGCCGCACCCAGCAGGTACACCGGCTTTCGCACCAGGTCCCTGGCCCGCTCGGCGCGCACCATCACCACGGCGGCCGCGCCGTCGGTGACCAGGCAGCAGTCGCGCACACCCAGCGGATCGGTCACCATGCGGGCGGCCAGGTAGTCGTCCATGCTCAACGGGTCGCGCAGGAACGCGTCCGGGTTGAGCTGCGCCCAGCGGCGCGCGGCCAGTGCCACCTCGCCCAGCTGTTCGCGCTTGAGCCCGTATTCGTGCTGATAGCGCGCCGCGGCCAGGGCGTAGGCGCCCACCGGGCGGGGCATCTTGTAGGGCGTTTCGTAAGGGCTTTCACGCATCGATTTGATCAACGCGCCGGCCGCGCTGCGCTGATTGCTGCCATAGGCGATCAAGGCCACGTCGCACTGGCCGGTGCTCAGGGCCAGCGCCGCCCACATCGCGTGCGTCATGAAGGCCGAACCGCCGGTGCGGTTGTTCTCGGTGATGCGCGGCGAGATGCCCAGGTATTCGGCCAACCCCATGCCGGACATGAAGTCGTCCGGCAAGGCAATGAACAGGCCATCCACGTCCTGCGGCGTGAGCCCCACCTGGTCCAGCGCCTTGAGGCTGGCGCCCACCGCCAGATCCATGGAGCTCAGGCCGGGCGACTCGCCCATGCCATGCGTTGCAGCGGCGACGACCGCGGTCTGACCGCGCGGAAATGCGTCCTGCATCATGCTGCGGCCTCCGAGACGGGGTCGAACACCAGCAGCGGCCTGCCCTCGGCTTCGCTGACGCGGGCGCGCACCGGCATGCCGATGCGCACGTCCTGCGGTGCCAGGCCTTCGACGCGGCTCAACAGGCGCGGCCCTTCCGCCAGGTCGATCAGCGCCACGTTGTAGGGCGCCTGCGGCGGCCGGGTGCGCACCACGATCGTCGAATAGACGGTGCCGCGGCCCGACACCTCCACCCATTCGAGATCGCGCAGGCCGCTGCGTGGCGCGGCCACGCGCGGATAGAACACGTATTCGCCGCTGGCCCGCGAACGCTGCAACATGAATCGCCCCTGCCCCAGAAAGGCCAGGAACTCTTCCTCCAGTTGATTGGCACTCATACCGCTCTCTTGATCAGTTCAATGGGGCGGATTTCATGACAGAGCGCGCACTTCACCAATCGAAAATACTTCGAATGTCCATCATGTGAGCAATTTCATGCGGTACGCTTCCCGCACATGAGCACCGCCACACCCGCCACGACCGGCGTTCAAAGTCTCGAGCGCGCCTTCTCGCTGCTGTCTTTGCTGGCCGATCACCACGTCCACGGCATGTCCATGCGGCAGCTCATCCAGAGCACCGGCATGAGCCGACCCACGATCCACCGCATGATCAGTTTTCTGCTGCGCATGCACTACGCGGAGCAGGACCCCAAGACCCACACCTATCGCCTGGGCACCGCTGCCATGCTGCTGGGCTTGCGCACGATGTCGCGCCCGCCGCTGGTGCAAACCTACCTCCCCACCATGCGGCGGCTGGCGCGCCGCACCGGCGAAGGCGTGTGCCTGGGGGTGGGCATCGGCGACTACAGCTACAACCTGCACCTGGAACAGGTCCCGCCGGAGAACCCGATGTTGCGCGGCCTGGTCGGCGAAACCCGACTGCTCGGGCTGGGCATCGGCAGCCTGGCGCTGCTGGCGGCCCTGAGCGATACCGAGATCCGCCAGCACTACGCCAGGCACGAAGCGGAGTACCTGGCCAACGGCTTGAGCGCGGCGCGCATCCTGACCGGCATCGAGCGCAGTCGCCGGCTGGGCTACACCCTGGCTGCCGGGTTCGGCGTCGCCGGTGCCGGCTATGCCTTCGAGGTTCCGTTGTCAGGCCTGGCGACCATCACCGTGGTCTCGCCGCGGGCACGCATGCCCCTGGCGCGACGCCACCAGATCGCGACGCTGATAGTCGAAGAAGTGAAGGCGCAGCAGCGCCTGACAGCCGAAGCCGCCTGAGCGGGCCTCGGGCCTCCATCGCCACCGCGAAGCCCCCGGCAGATCCGGCCGGAGGCAAGCCACAYGCGCGAGCGGCAACCGCCCACCCTGGGGTTTCCCCGGAGGCGTGTCCCTCGCACCCACGAATCCGTCCACATCATGGACAAACCGGGACGCGCAAATTGCGACTTCCCGCGCGCTGCAATGAAATCACCCCCAATGAAAAACGCCACGCCCTCCTCCATGACGCGCGTCCCGCATCGCCTCGAACCTGTGTTGAACCCGGCCTCGATCGCCATCGTCGGTGCTTCCGGCGATGCCAATCGCATCGGTGGCATTGCCATCGACCACCTCTCCAAACTGGGCTTCGCCGGACAGGTATTTCCGATCAACCCCAAGTACCCCGAGCTCGGCGGCTACCCCTGTTTTCCCGACGTCGAGTCGCTGCCCACGGTGCCGGACGTGGYCGTCCTGGCGCTCGCGGCGGACGATGTGCTTCCCATGCTGGAGCGCTGCCATGCCAAGGGCATCCCCGCCGCCATGGTGTATGCCGCCGGCTACGCCGAAGTGGGCGGCGAGGGCGTGGAGCGCCAGCAGGCCCTGGTGGCGTTCGCCGAGCGCACCGGCATGCTGGTCGTCGGCCCCAACTGCATGGGACTGGCCAATCTGCGCACGCGCGCCATCACGTCCTTCGTGCCCACCTTCCGGGCCTTCCCGCCCGACGACAAGCAGGGGCACGTGAGCCTGGTGACGCAAAGCGGCAGCATGTGCTCGGACATCTACGTGACCGGCTGGATGATGAACATGCGCTTCCAGCATTTCATCAACACGGGCAACGAGGCCTGCCTGGAGTTTTCCGACTACCTCGACTACCTGGCCGGCGATGACGGCACGCAGGCCATCGCCGGCTATCTGGAAGGCATCAGGAGCGGCGAGCGCTTCATCCAGGCCACGACGCGGTTGCGCCAGATGCACAAGCCGCTGATCGTGCTCAAGGCCGGCGAAAGCGACCGCGGCTCCGAGGTCACGCAGTCGCACACCGCGGCGCTGGCCGGCAACCGCGCGATCTACCGCGCGGCGTTCCGGCAGCTCGGGGTCATGCAAGCCCGCCACACCGTCCATCTGAGCGATCTGGCCTACCTGACGGGCTTCCTGCGCCAGCGTCGCGTCGGTTCGCGCGTGGTGGTGGCCTCCATCTCCGGCGCCATGGGCGCCGTGACCGCGGACCTGCTCAGCGCGCAAGACCTGCAGCTGCCGAACCTGTCCGAGGCCAGTCAGCGCAAGCTGCTCGCCACCGTGCCGGGCATCGCCATGGTGTGCAACCCGGTCGACATGACCGGCCAGCTCTTCAGCCGCAGCCGTCTCGCCACCGAGGTGCTGGACATCCTGCTGGCCGACGATGTGGCCGATGTCCTGCTGGTCTATGCCACCGGTTCCTTGTTCGAGCGCATCGCGCCCGAGCTGATCGAAGCGTCCGCGCGCACCGACAGCCTGGTCGTGGTGGTGGCCACCTCGGGAACGCCGGAGACCAGGCAGGCCCTGGAGGACGCCGGCATTCCCGTGTTCGCCGACGCGGCCCGCGCCAGCGAAGCCCTGGGCACGCTGGTGCGCTGGACCGAAAGCGCCGCGCGCTGCGAGCATTGGGGCGCGCTGCGCGCGCTCGAGCAGGCGCGTGCCCGCGAGGACCGCGCCGCCTTCGCGCCGCTGGCGGCACGCAGCGACGAGCACCAGGTCAAGCAGTGGCTGGCCCAGTTCGGCGTTCCCGTGGGCGCGGCCCGCGTGGTGCGAAATGCCGCGCAAGCCAGAGCGGCGGCCGAACAGACGAGCGCCCCGCACGCGCTGAAGATCCTGAGCCCCGACATCGCCCACAAGACCGAGGTCGGCGGCGTTCGCCTCCACCTGACAGACCCCGCCGCCACCGGCCAGGCGGCGCAGCAGATGCTGGCCGACGTGGCGCGGGCCGCACCCGACGCCGAACTGCGCGGCATGCTGCTGCAGCCGATGGAGCAAGGCGTGTGCGAACTGATCATCGGCGTGACCCGGGACCCGGTGTTCGGCCTGTGCATGACCGTGGGGCTGGGCGGTGTGATGACCGAGCTGTTCCAGGACGTGACGCATCGACTGCTGCCGGTGGACACCGCCATGGCCCACGAGATGCTCGGCGAGCTGCGCTCCGTGCGCCTGCTGCAGGGCTTTCGCGGCAAGCCGGCCGCCGACGTGCAGGCCGCAGCCGTTGCCATCGCAGCCGTCTCGCGCGCCGCCATGGCCTGCGGCGACACGCTGGCGGAACTGGAGKTCAATCCCCTGCTGGTCAAGGCCGAGGGCCAGGGCGCGGTCGCCCTGGACGCCCTGCTGCTCACCTCCCATTGAAACGACACGACATGACACCCATCGAATCGCGCATCGACCCCGTGCAGCCCGCCTTCGCCGGCCAGCGCAGCGGCATGCTGGCCCTGATCGAGCGCATGCAGCAATTGGAACAACGCACCCGCGACGCCTCGGCCAAGGGCAAGGCGCTGTTCGACAAGCGCGGCGCCCTGCTGCCGCGCGAACGCATCGGCCGGCTGCTGGACCCCGGCGCCCCCTTCCTGGAGCTCGGCAACATGGCCGGCTACTGCGCCGAGGGCGAAGACCCCGAGACCTCGGTGCCGGGCGGCGGACAGATCGTGGGCATCGGGTTCGTGTCGGGCGTGCGCTGCGTGGTGGCGGCCTCCGATTCCAGCATCAACGCCGGGGCCTATGTGGACGCCGGCAGCAAGAAGCTGCTTCGGGCCCAGGACATCGCGCTGGACAACCGCCTGCCCTTCATCCACCTGGTGGAATCGGCCGGCGCCAACCTGCGCACCTACCGGGTCGAGCGCTTCATCCGCGGCGGCAGCCTGTTCTTCAACCTGGCCCGGTTGTCTGCCGCAGGCCTGCCGGTCGTGACCGTGGTGCACGGCTCGTCCACCGCCGGCGGCGCCTACATGCCGGGCCTTTCAGACTATGTCGTCATGGTGCGCAATCGCGCCCGTGCCTTCCTGGCGGGCCCGCCGCTGCTCAAGGCCGCCACAGGGGAGATCGCCAACGACGAGGAGCTGGGCGGCGCCGACATGCACGCCAGCGTCAGCGGCCTGGCCGAGTACGTGGGCGAGGACGACGCGCACGCCATCGCCATCGCGCGCGACATCCTGGCGGCGCTCGACTGGCCGGCCGACGCGTCGCCCCTCATCGGGCTCCCGCCGCAACTCGACCCCGACGAGCTCGCCGGCGTGATGCCGCTCGACGTCAAGAAGCCGATCGACATGCGGGAGGTGATCGGACGCATCGTCGACGACTCCGCCTGGCTTCCCTTCAAGCCCGACTACGGCCTGACCACCCTGTGCGCCCATGCGCGCATCGAGGGCCATGCGGTCGGCTTCATCACCAACAACGGCCCGATCGACCCGGCCGGCGCGACCAAGGCGGCCCAGTTCATCCAGCTGTGCAACCAGTCGGGCACGCCGCTCGTCTTCATGCAGAACACCACCGGCTTCATCGTCGGCAAGGCCTCCGAAGAGGCCGGCATGATCAAGCACGGCTCCAAGATGATCCAGGCGCTGTCCAACTCGAAGGTGCCGCACATCACCCTGTACTGCGGTGCGTCCTTCGGCGCCGGCAACTACGGCATGTGCGGTCAGTCCTTCCGCCCGCGCTTCAGCTTCTGCTGGCCCAACGCGAAGACGGCCGTCATGGGCGGCGAGCAGGCCGCGATGACCATGGAGATCGTGGCGCGCCAGCAAGCCGAACGCAAGGGCAAGCCGGTGGACGAGGAGGCACTGGCACGCCAGAAGGCCGAGATCATCGCCAACTTCGACGCCCAGTCGAGCGCCTTCGTGACCAGCGGCCTGATGCTCGACGACGGAATGATCGACCCCCGCAACACCCGGGCGGTGCTGGCCTTCGTGCTGGCCACCGCACGCGAAGCCGAACAGCGCCGCACGCACGCCATGCAGTTCGGCGTCGCCCGCTTCTGACCCCATCCCCAGCAAGGACCGAGATATGTACACCGAAGAACACCGCAGCATCATGCAGAGCATCCGCCGCTTCCTGGCCAGTGAAGTGGATCCCTTCGTCGACGAATGGGAAGCCGCCGAGATCTTTCCGGCGCACGAGCTGTTCAAGAAGATGGGCCAGCTCGGCTTCCTGGGCATCACGAAGGAGGTCGAGTACGGCGGCCTGGGCCTGGACTTCAGCTACGCCGTCGCGGCCGGCGAGGCCATGGGCTATGTGCGCGCACAGGGCGTGAGCATGGGCGTCGGCGTGCAGACCGACATGGCCACGCCGGCGCTGGCCAGCTTCGGCTCGGACGCGCTCAAGCGCGAGTTCCTGGCGCCGGCGATCGCCGGCGACGTGGTGGTCAGCATCGGCGTGTCCGAGCAGGGCGCGGGCTCGGACGTGGCTTCGCTCCAGACCCGCGCGCGCCGCGACGGCGACGACTACGTGATCAGCGGCGCGAAGATGTGGATCACCAACGGCACCCAGTCCGACTGGATCTGCCTGCTGTGCAACACCTCGGACGGCCCGTCGCACAAGAACAAGTCGCTGATCATCGTGCCGCTCAAGGAGGGCGGCAAGCGCGTTCGCGGCGTGGAAGTGCAGAAGATCAAGAAGTTCGGCATGTGGTGCTCCGACACGGCGCAGATCTTCTTCGACGAAGTGCGCGTTCCGGTGCGCAACCGCATCGGCGAGGAAGGCATGGGCTTCATCTACCAGATGAAGCAGTTCCAGGAAGAGCGCCTGGGCGCCGCGGCCCGCCGCCTGGCCGCCGTGCAGCTGATCGAAGAGACGGCCGACTACCTGCGACAGCGCGTCGCGTTCGGCCGCCCGCTGCTGGACAACCAGTTCATCCAGTTCAAGCTGGCTGAACTCAAGACCGAGCTGGAAGCCCTGCGAGGCCTGGTCTACATGGCCACGCAAACCTACATMAACGGCGGCGACGTGGTCGAGCTGGCATCCATGGCCAAGCTCAAGGCCGGCCGGCTGTCGCGCGAAATCGCCGAGTGGTGCATGCAGTTCCAGGGCGRCATGGGCTACACCTGGGACAACCCGGTGTCGCGTGCCTACCGGGACTTCCGCCTGGGCTCCATCGGCGGGGGCGCCGACGAAGTGATGATGCAAGTCATCGCCAAGCAGATGGGTCTGATGGGCAAGCGCTGAGCCGGAAAGACGTCCCCATCATGGAACAACTCAGTGGCTTCCACACCCTGGTCGTGCGCCGATTGCACGGCGTGCTGTTCGTCACCCTGAACCAGCCGGCCAGCCGCAATGCGCTGGGCCCGGCGCTGGTGGCCGAACTGGCGGCGACCCTCACGCTGGCGGCGCAGGACACCGGTGTGCGCGCCCTGGTGCTGCGCGGCGCCGGCGGCATGTTCTGTGCCGGCGGCAACATCGGCGGCTTTCGCGAAGTGCTGAACGCCAAGGGCGACGACGACGGCAGCGACCCGATCGCCGAGCGCAATCGCCAGTTCGGCCATTTCATGCAGCAGCTGACCGAGCTGCCGGTGCCGGTGCTGGCGGTCGTCGAAGGCGCGGCCATGGGCGGCGGCTTCGGCCTGGCCTGCGCGGCCGACCTGGTGCTGGCCACCGGCGACGCCCGCTTCGCACTGTCGGAGACCACCTTGGGCGTGATCGCCGCGCAGATCGCGCCCTTCGTCGTCGCACGACTGGGTGCGGCGCGCACGCGCCGACTGGGACTGAGCGGCGAGCGCGTGAGCGGCGCGCAGGCACTGGCGCTGGGCCTGGTCGATGCGCTGGCGGAAGACGGCGCCGCGCTGGACGCCCTGGAAGCCCAATGGCTGACCCGCATCGGTCGCTGCGCGCCGGGCGCCAACCGTGCGTTCAAGCCCCTGGTCGCGCGCGCCGCCTCGCACGAACCGGTGACGGCCTTGCTGGACGACGCGGCCCGCGTGTTCGCGCAATGCCTGCGCAGCGAGGGCGCCGAAGGCACGCAGGCCTTCCGCGAGAAACGCGACGCCAGCTGGACCGTGCGCTTCGATGCGGACGCCGTGCGCGCCGCCCACCATTGTGGCGACGGCCCGTCGGCCGCCGCCTTCCCACTCGAAAGAACTGCTGCATGAGCGCCCAGGTCCGACCCTTTCACACCTTGCTGATCGCCAACCGTGGCGAGATTGCGATTCGCATCATGCGTACCGCGCGCCGCATGGGCTTGCGCACGATCGCCATCTATTCCGAGGCCGACCGCGGGAGCCCGCATGTCACCGAGGCCGACAGCGCCTTCTGCGTCGGTGCCGCGGCGCCGCGCACGTCCTACCTGAACATCGAGGCGATCATCGAGGCCGCGCGGCGCGGCGGCGCGGACGCGATCCATCCGGGCTACGGCTTCCYGGCCGAAAACGAGGACTTCGCCGAAGCCGTGAACCGCGCCGGCATGGTCTTCGTCGGCCCGTCGGCGCATGCCATCCGGGCGATGGGCAACAAGGCCGAGGCCAAGCGACTCATGCTGGACGCCGGCATGCCGTGCGTGCCCGGCTACCAGGGCCGCGACCAGGACGACGCCACCTTGCTCGCGGCCGCCGGGAAGATCGGCTTCCCGGTGATGGCCAAGGCCACGGCGGGCGGCGGCGGACGCGGCATGCGGCTGGTGCACGACGCCGCCGCACTGCCCGCGGCGCTGGCCAGCGCGCGCTCCGAAGCCCAGAGCGCCTTCGGCTCCAGCGAGCTGATCCTGGAGCGCGCGGTGATGGAGCCGCGGCATATCGAGATCCAGGTCTTCGCCGATGCGCACGGCCAGGTCATCCATCTCGGCGAACGCGATTGCTCGGTGCAGCGCAGGCACCAGAAACTGATCGAGGAAGCGCCCTCCCCGGCGGTCACCCCGGCCCTGCGTGCGCGCATGGGACAGGCGGCCGTCAAGGCGGCGCAGGCGATCGGCTACGTGGGGGCGGGCACCATGGAATTCCTGCTCGACCGTTCGGGCGAGTTCTATTTCATGGAGATGAACACCCGCCTGCAGGTGGAGCACGCGGTCACCGAAGCCATCACGGGCCTGGACCTGGTGGAGTGGCAACTGCGGGTGGCTGCGGGCGAGCCGCTGCCGCTGAAGCAGGAGGAGGTCGTCTTCCAGGGCCACGCCATCGAAGTGCGGCTCACCGCCGAAGACGTGGCCGCCGGCTTCCTGCCCCAAGGGGGCCCGGTGCTGCGATGGCGGCCGCCCGCGCCCAGCCGCGAGGTCCGGGTGGACCACGGCCTGGTCGAAGGCGGCGCGGTGTCGCCGCACTACGACTCCATGGTCGCCAAGCTCGTGGCGCACGRCCGCACGCGTGAAGAAGCGCGTCGCAAGCTGCTGTCGGCGACGCAGGACTGCGTGCTGCTGGGCACGGCCAGCAACCAGGGTTTCCTGGCCGACTGCCTGGCCCATCCGTCCTTCGTGCAGGGCGAGGTTCACACCGGCTTCGTCGCGCAGCACATGGGCGAGGCGCTGCGCCAGCGCGAACCCGAGGCGTTCACCATCGCAGCGGCCGCACTCGCCACGGCAGGCTGGCCGGCGAGCGGGAGCAGCCAGCTGAGCCGCGCGCTCAACAACGTCGCGCTGAGCCTGGGCGAACATCGCTGGCAGGTGGAACTCCTGGCCCTCGGCGGCAGCGTGCAGGCCAGCGTGAGGCGGATCGGATCCGAGTCGCCCGCCGATCCGGCGCTGCTGGAAGTGTCGCTGCTGCGCGCGGAGGCGGACGGCCGTTGGTGGCTCGAATGCCAGGGCCAGGTGCATGCGCTGGTGTATGCCCTCGACGGCGACAGCGTCCATCTGTTCAGCCAGGGACGGGCCTGGTGCTTCAAGCGACCGGACCCGCGCCGGGCACGCAGCCAGGCCGGGGGCAGCGGCGCGGTGGTCGCCCCGCTGACCGCGCGCGTGGCCGCCGTCAGTGTCGCCGTGGGCGACGTGGTGGAGGCCGGCCAGACGCTGGTGGTGCTGGAGGCCATGAAGATGGAACACACGCTGACCGCGCCTTTCGCCGGTCGCATCACCGAGCTGACGGTCCAGGTCGGCAGCCAGGCCCGCGCCGGCGCCAAGCTCTCGCAGGTGGTCGCACTGACGCTGGAGGAAGCGAAATGAACGACAAGCGCCACCACGTGCGGATCGGAGGTGCCTCGGGCTTCTGGGGCGATTCGGCGACCGCCACGCCCCAATTGCTCAAGGTGCCGGGCCTGCAGTACCTGGTCTACGACTACCTGGCCGAGACCACCATGTCCATCATGTCGCGGGCGCGGACGAAAGACGCCACGCGAGGCTACGCCACCGACTTCGTGCACGAGGCCATGGCGCCGCACCTCGCCGAGATACTCCGCCTGGGCGTGCGGGTGGTCGCCAACGCGGGCGGCCTGAATCCGCAGGCCTGCTGCGACGCGCTGCTGGCCGTGGCGCAAAAGCAGGGCCTCGCGCCCAAGGTGGCGGTGGTGGTCGGCGACGACGTCCTGCACGCCATGCCGGGCTGGCGCGAAGGCGGCCTGACCGACATGCACACCGGCGAGCCGCCGCCGGCCGAGCTGATGTCCGCCAACGCCTACGTCGGCGCCCAGGGCATTGCGCGCGCACTGGCCTGGGGGGCCGACATCGTGATCACCGGCCGTTGCGTGGACAGCGCGGTGGTCGTGGGGCCGCTGGTGCATGAGTTCGGCTGGAGCTGGTCCGACTGGGACCGCCTGGCCAGCGCCACCCTCGCCGGCCATGTGGTCGAATGCGGCGCCCAGGCCACCGGCGGCCTGTTCACGGACTGGGAGCAGGTCCCGGACTGGGACCGCATCGGCTATCCGGTGATCGACTGCGCGGACGACGGCAGCTTCGTGCTGTCCAAGCCCGAGGGCAGCGGCGGCTTGATTCACCCGGCCGCCGTGGCCGAGCAAGTCCTCTACGAAGTGGGCGACCCCGGGGCCTACCTGATGCCGGATGTGACCTGCGACTTCCGCCAGGTACGCACCGAAGCCCTGGATGCGGACCATGTGCGCGTCAGCGGCGCGCGCGGCCGTGCGCCGGGCCCCGACTACAAATGCAACGGGACCTGGCTCGGCGGACACCAGATCGCACTGGCGCTGGTCATTCGGGGCATCGACGCGCCGGCCAAGGCGCGCCGGACGGCCGACGCCTTGCTGGCGCGCACGCGCCGCATGATGGCCGACAAGGGTTTCGGCGACTACACCGAGACCAGCGTCGAGCTGATCGGCTGCGAGTCGCTGTACGGGCCCAACGCCCGGCCGGCGCCGACCCGCGAGGTGATGCTGCGCGTGGCCGCGCGCCACCCCGAAGCGCGGGCCCTGCGTTTCCTGCAGCGCGAATGCGCCTCCACCGGCACCTCCATGGCCGCCGGGACGCGCGCCACGCTGTTCGGCGTGGCCGACATCCACCAGGTGGTCAAGGTGTTTTCCTTCCTGGCGCCCAAGCGCGAGGTGGCGTTGACGGTGCGGATGGGCGAGCGCGAGGAAAGCCTGGGCTGCGCGGCGCTGGAGGGGCCCCAGCATGCCGCCCCGGCGCTTCCCCCTGTCTCTCCGGCGGAACTGCCGGCCGGCCCCCGCACCGAGGTGCCGCTGGTGGCCATTGCCTGGGCCCGCAGCGGCGACAAGGGCGACGACGAGAACATCGGCGTGATCGCTCGCGACCCGCGGTTCCTGCCGCTGCTGCGCGAGCAGCTGAATCCGCACACCGTGCGCGAGTGGTTCGCGCACCTGGTCCTGGGTGCCGTGGAGCGCTTCGAAGCGCCGGGCCTGCACGCGCTGAACTTCGTGCTGCACCAGGCCTTGGGCGGCGGCGGCTCGGCCAGCCTGCGCTCCGACCCGCTGGGCAAGAGCTTCGCCCAGATGCTGCTGGATTTTCCCGTGTCCGTTCCCTCGGCCTGGCTGCCTCCCCGGCCGTGACTTTCTCAGCCAACTACAAGTAAGGAGACTCCCATGAAACTTCGCAACGCATGCCACCGGTTCGCCCGGGTTCTGGCCGCCGGTGCCCTCGGCCTGTGGGCCTGCACGGCGCCGGCGCAGCCAGGCAGCTTTCCCCAGAAGCCGGTCAAGATCGTGCTTCCCTTCGCGGCCGGCGGCGCCTCGGACGTGATGGCCCGGCTGATCGCCGAGCGGCTCGGCAAGCTCTGGCAACAACCGGTGATCGTCGAGAACAAGACGGGCGCGTCGGGCATCGTGGCGGCCGAGGCGGTGACCCGGGCCGAACCGGATGGCTACACGGCGCTGCTGACCGTCACTGCGCTGGTGCAGGCGCCGGCCTTGTACGGCAAGGCCTCCTACGACCCCATCAAGGACCTGAGCCCGGTGTCACAGGTGGCCACGATGCCCGTGACCCTCGCCGTGAGTCCGTCGGTACCCGCCAAGACCCTGAACGAATTCCTCGCCCTGGCGCGCGCCAAGCCGGGACACTATTCGTACGGCTCCTTCGGCACGGGGTCGGCCGGCCATCTCTACATGGAAATCCTCAAGGATGCGGCCAATGTGGACCTCCTGCACGTCCCCTACAAGGGGGAAATGCCCGCCATCAACGACCTGTTGAGCGGCCAGGTGTCGGCGGTCATCGTGTCGGTCCCGGGCGCCAGGCCGTTCGCCAACAGTGGAAAGCTGCTCCCGGTGGCGGTCACCGGCCCGGTGCGCACGCAGCAACTGCCCGATACGCCGACGTTCGTCGAGAGCGGTTTCCGCAACCTGGGACTGGAGAGCATCGGCTGGTACGGCATGCTGCTGCCCGCCAAGACGCCCCGCGAGGTCACCGACAAGTTCTCGGCCGACCTGAACAAGGTGCTGGCCGATCCTGATCTGAAGAAACGGATGGCGGAGTACGGCATCAACCTCACCGGGACGACGCCCGACGCCTTTGCGGAGATCGTGAAGAGCGACTCGGCACGTTGGACCAAGGTGATACGCGAGAAGCACATCAAGGCCGACTGACAGAGCAGTTCCGCGAGGCGGCCGGATGGCGGCTGCCTGCGGGCCGACCGCCGGCGTGGGCTATCCGAACACCCTCGCCCATGCCGCCCGGATGCGTCGGGCGCGGTCTTCGAAGAGGTAGGAGCCGGCCAGCGTCAGCAGGCCCGACACCACCCCCGTCGCGATGGCCTCGGCAAAGGGGATGTCGTAGTGATTCGCGTGCGAGTAGGCGTCGCCCAGCATCGTCAGGACGCCGACGACCAGGGCATTGCCGAAACGGTTCGAGAAGAGCCTGGCCGCCGGAGTGAAGGTCAGGAGCACGGCCAGGATGCCGGTGGCCAGGCCTGTCTGCAGTGCCACCGTCCAGTGGGCAAGGCTCAGGAGATTGCCCCAGCTCCCCGGCATGCAGGTCATGCACGCGCTGGTCGGCTGCCAGAGGCGCTGGACGAACAGCCTGGCGCGGCGCTTCCAATCGCTTGACATCATTGATTCCCCATCGATGCCCCCGCAGATTACCGCACATCCTGGCGCCAAGTGGGCCGGCCAAGTTGCGTCTTCTCAACGGATGCTGATCCACCGCCATTCGAGCCAGTTGTCCGCCCGGTGGACGGCCTCGACGTTGCTGCGCATGGCCCAGGGAATCACCTGACGATGCAGAGGGATGTGGTGCACCTGTTCGTTGTGCTCGCGAAAGGCTTCCTTGATCAACTGCTCGCGCTTGAGGGGATCCGGCTCGGCCGACGATGCGGCCGCCAGTTCATCGAGTCTCGGATTCTTGTAGTCTCCCCAGTTGTAGTAACCGATGCCGTTCTCGCCGCGTGAGCGCAGCACGGGCGTCAACGTGACCTCGGCATCGGAGATGGCGCCACCCCAGCCCAGCATGTACATCGACACGTCCAGTTTCTCGGTCTTGGCAAAGTACTGCACCCTCGGCTGCGCGACGACCTTGACCTTGACTCCGATCTGTGCCCACATGCCTGACAACGCGATGCAGATCCGTTCGTCGTTGATGTAGCGATTGTTCGGGCAATCCAGCGTGACCTCGAAGCCCTTCGGGTAGCCAGCCGCCTCCATCAAGGCACGCGCTCGAGTCAAGTCGAAGGGCAGACGCCGTTCCAGCTCCGGGTCGTTGTAGATACCCAGCGGCGACGGCGACATCGCGCCCGTGGGCCGTGCCTGGCCACGCATGATGGCGGTGCGCAAGGTCTCGATGTCCACCGCGTGATAGAGCGCCCTGCGTACGCGCACGTCCTTGAAGGGGTTGCGGCCCTTGACGGAGCTGTAGCGAAGCTCGTCTCGCCCCTGGTCCATGCCGATGAAGATGACGCGGTTCTCGACCCCGTCCACGACCTTCACGCCGCTGGCGGTGCGAAGCCGTTCGGTGTCCTGCGGCGGCGGATCGAGCAGCAGGTCCATCTCGCCCGAGAGCAGCGCGGCCGTTCGCGTCGGATCGCTCTTGACCGGCGTATAGATCACCTCCTGCACATTGCCTTCGAACTTTCCCCACCAGCTCGGGTTTCGCTTGAAGGTGGTCTTCACGTCCGGTTGCCGCGAAACGACGATGTAGGGGCCGGTCCCGTTGGCGTTCAGCGTGGTGTATTTCGTCTCACCTCTCTTGAAGTCCTGGGTCCTGGTGGCATCGTGTTCCTCGCACCACGCCTTGCTCATGATCTGTACCAGGGCGGCATGCTCGAGGAAGATCGGATTGAACTGAGGCAGCGAAAACTCCACGGTCAGGGGGTCGATCTTGCGCACCTCGCCCAGCGCCGCGGCATACACGCGGATGCCCGATGCCTTGTCCCTCGCGCGCTCGACAGAGAACACGACGTCGTCGGCCGAGAAGGTCTGGCCGCCATGAAATCTCACGTCGGGGCGCAAGGCCATACGCCATAGTGTCGGACTGATTTGCTGCCAACCGGTCGCCAATGCGGGGACGAGCTTCAGGTTCTTGTCGCGGCCGACGAGCGTCTCGTAGACCTGCCCATTGATCGAGTTGGTAAACAGTTCGTTCTGGGAGTGCGGATCGAGGGTCTGCAGATCGCCCTGGCTGGCCCAGCGCAGGGTCTGCGCCGAGACCGGGCCGACCGTGGCCATTGCGATGCCCAGGATGCAGGCCCGGGCCGGCGCCGAGTTGAGTGGGTTCACGACAGTCCCTCCTCCAGGTTCGACGAAGATGCAGCGCCTGATTTGCACAACCTCGCGCGGAACCCGGGCAGGCAGCACCGCGGGCGTCCGGTAGGGCCTCGATCAGCTCGCGCTACGGGCGATCAAGCCAGACGTGCCCGATCGGCGGCTTCAATCGCATCAATCCGACACCCGCAACCAGAAGCTGGTCGCTACCGGGCACGCGACTGGACGGCGGGTCAAGCTCCGAGCTCGGCGGGATCGGCGATGGCTCGACGCCCGTCGACCAGACATCCGCGCAATATCGCACGGCCTGCGGAGAAGCCACGCTGGTCCCGTTCATTGCCACGCGCGTCCCGTTGCGCGTGCCGGCGCCAAGCGCGCCCGGGCAGCTCGCCGCGTCTTCAGCCGGCGCCAGCCAGTTGACCGCCAGACTCATCCGACCCGGAGTCGGATTGCCAGAGGCCTCCGAGCTATAGAAGGTCGGCACCTGGTCTGTCGAATCGGGGCCGCGCTGATAAGCGCCGATCACGTAGGTCTCGCAACCGGTCGCGATACCGCTGAGCGTGTTTCGCCGTCTCACGTAGCTGGCGGTGCCGGGGGCGTCGAACTCGACGGGTCTGCCCCTGGTGTCGTAGCGCTGGTACTCGCCATCGTCGAAATACGACTGCCGGCCCTTGGCGCGCCGACCGCCGGGCGTGTCGGTGCGCTTGATCCAGGCATCGAAGGGGACGATCTCCGTCCCAGTCGTGGCGATCGAGACGATGACGCGCCAGACTCCGGATGGCACGATGGGATGGGGGCCCGGCGCCCAGTAGTCTTGCGCCGTTGGCGCCACACACAGCACGATGCTGCTGAGCGCAGCGCCGGTTTCCACATACTCAAGCGTGTACGGTGCCGGCGTGGTTGCGCCGGGCGGTTCCACGGCCACATTCGGCGGCATCGAAGTCGCAATGACGAGCGCCGGGGCATGAGGTGGTTTCAGCTTCACGGTGACMGCATGGCCGGACGGAAAATAGATCTCCATGAAGCTCGAAGTCATTCCGCATGGCTGCAGCCGCCAATCGAGGACTTGAGAACTCTTTTTTTTATCCAGCCGAAAACTCGCATGGGCGCGTGACTGCCGGTAGTTGCCGGCCGCCAGGACGACTCGCATGGGCGTGTCGAGCCATCGCGAAAACTGGGTCAGTGCATCGACGAATCGCTCGAAGGCAGAACTTCCGTCATGCGGGCCTTCTTGAGGTCCATAGCTGATGTTCACCACGACCGGCAAGGTCTCTCCGAGCCGCTGGAGACTCAGGGTGCGCCACAGGATGTAGACCAACCCCCACGCCGCGTGGGGCTTCAGCGTGGATCCCGCAGGGTCGCCCACGGCCGCTTCCGGCATCTCGACTGCAATGATCGGTCGGGTCGACGGCGCGTTCTTGATCTCATAGCCGCTCGCCATGTCGAGCACGTGCGTTCCATGAGCCTGTCTGCGCGCCAGCGGCTTGTAGCCATCGGTGCCGATCTCCAGCACGCCAAGCGCGCGATAGATGCTCTCGTCATTCTTCCCGTGCGTGTCGGCATGGTGGACCGCGTTGTCGATCTGATTCGCAGTGATCTCCTTGCCTGGCGTTCCCGGCGCTATGGCTCCGCTTGCATCTTGCACCCACACGAACTCGACGCGCGTGCGATCCTCATCGCCGGACGGGGCATGATGCCTGTACCGGAATCTGKGATGGGCAAAGGCAATGCCCTGATCGATGACCGCCACCACGACACGATGCTCCGCAGCGGACCCGCTGCTTGCAGACGGCGCGTAGTCCGAGGCGGCGTCCACTTCAGGCAGAGTCACAGGGGGGCCCATGTCGGAATGGAGAATGAACTTGCTCCAGCGCTTGGACGTCGTGATGCCCTTTTTGAAGGCCTTCTCCTCGACCAGGACCACGCAGAAACTGAATTCATCCGGCAGCGGCCCGTCAGTGCCAAAGACCTCGGGTATGCGAAAAAGGGAACTACTGCCCGATTCGCTCGCCAACACTCTCCGAAATTCCCCGAGCGCCATGTCCTTCGTGAACTCCACAAGCAAGGGGAACCAGTTGCCGGAGCGCAGAAATACGCCTTCGGTACCGATGGCCCAGTTCAAGTACGGCTGCGCGGAGCGCAAGCCGCCCTTTTCGTCTGTCTCATGTGTTTCCATGATCGGCCTCGCGTCGTGCTACCACTCGCCCTGTGCCTTGCCCCACAACCAATGCAGACCGTGTGCCGGGTTGACATTGAACAGGTTGCCGCCCGGACCGGGAGAGGGGTTGGTTACCGCCTTGGGATCCATCCGCGCCACGTAAGCGCCGGAGGTCGGAGCATGAATCTCGTCGTTGACCACGTCGTAGATCTCCGTGCCGCTGAAGTCATCCGTGGACGGATAGTTTGTCCCATCGAACTTCCAGGCCCCCACCTGGATGCCCGCACTCGTAGGAGTCGTCGCCCGCGCCACGAAGTAGTTGCCGATGATCAAGCCGAGCAGCTGTCCGGCCATGCTGTCGACCGGATAGTGCAGGCCTGCCACCGTCCGGTTGATCGCGATGCGGTCCGCCTGCCGCATCAGTTGTTCCCGCAACTGTTGCGCTGTCAAAGCCGTGGTGCCTGGACGAAGAACGAGTTCGTAGAGTACGCGTGCCACCGCATGGGCCTCGGTCGAATGGCCGCTGGGCAGCGAGCCATGAATCGGCGTCTGAAGGATGGGCTCGATCTGCGGCGAGTATTCGTTGGGCCGCCGCACGCACATCGCATTCTTGAAGTTCATCTCGGCGTACTTGGCGAGGCGCAGCACGAGATCCAGCAGTTCGAAGGTGTATCTGTGCCGCACGGGGTACAACGGCACGACGGCGCTCCAGAACGCGTACTGGGGTGTCATCTGGTCGACGATTTCCCGCGCACGGTCGGCGCGAAGATCGGCGTATCCGTTCATCAGTTCGAGCTGGTCGCCCAGAATGGCGGACGAGGGGCGAACCATGGAGATCAGCGCGCGCCAGTTGCCGGTCGGCGCCGCCGTGCCCGATGCGCTGCCTGCCTCCTCCAAGCTGTAAAGCGTCGCCGGGAACGGACCGCCGGCCGGGCCTTCGAAGGCGAAGTACAGCGACGACAGCAATTCGGATTCGAAGACGAATCGTCGTATCCGGCGATCCCAGCGTTCCAGCGGCCCCGGGACCGTCTGCGCGATGTCGGCACTTTTCCAAGCCGGGGGATTCTTGTAGTCCCAACTGCCCGCGATCCCGTCCCGTTGCGCGATCAGGCCGGAGACCGGCATTCGCCTTGCAGCTCCGCGCACGCCTTCGACACCCTCCACACCCTCCACACCCTCTACACCTTCCACCCCTTCGACACCCTCGACCCCTTCCACGCCTTCGAGATAGCTCATTTCGAATTCTCCTTATTGTGGAATTCCGGCGCTGTGCAAGGCGCGGGCGACGACCCGACCCAGTTGAAACGGCGCTGCCGGAGACCGCTCCAAGAAATGGGAAACCTTGAAATCCGGATCGATGTTCAGCAGCTCGCGAGCCCTCGCCCGAGCTTCTTCTTCGCGACCCAACTCCCACAGCGCGGTGATCAGCGCGCGCAGGGTCGACGTATGTGCCCGGTTCAGACGCAGCGATGCTTCCGCAAGGCTCACGGCCCTCGGATACTGGCCGGCCGCCAAGGCGGCTGTTGCAGCCAGCGAGTCGAAGTAGTACTTCAGCGGATCGAGAGGCGACAGCCTCAGCGCCTGTCGGGTGTGGCGCACCGCTTCCTTGCCCTCGTCGCGGAACGCATGCAGCGTGCCCTTGAGCAGCCAGGCGAGGGAGTCGTTGGGGTTCTCGCGCAACGCCGCCTCGTAGCGATCGTGCGCCACATCGAGGTTCTTCAGGATGTAGGTGTTGACCTGACCCTCCACCGTCATCGCCAGCGAGAGCGTCGGATCCCGATCCAGCGCGCGACGTGTGTTCTCCAAGGCACGCCTTCCGTCCGCATGCACATCGTCGGACCACCCCTGGGTCACCCGCAGCACGTACGACTTGGCCAGCCAGGCGTACGGAGGCGCCAGGCGCGGCGACCGCTCGATCAGCGCCTCGAGCATCAGATTCGCCCGCAGAGCCGCCCAGGGCGAGATCCGATGCATGAGGGTGATACTGGCCAGAAGCAGCGTGCGGCTCTCAAGCGTCGCCAAGGCGTTGCCGGCAGCACGCCGCAGTTCATGCGTCATCAATGCGCCGCAGATCTCGCTCACCAACCGGTCGGCGAGCTCGTCCTTGCCGGCGATGACGCCCTTGACCGCGCCTCTCAACGTCTTCGACCAGACGACTTTCCGCGATTTCACCTCGGCCAGTTCCGTTCTGAGTCTCAGCAGATCGCCGCTGATCGACACCGTGCCCGAGACCAGGTAGTCGGCATTCAGGTGGTGCGCCAGGGTCTCCAGCTTCATCTTGCGCCCCCCCAGCGAGATCGTCGACAGCCGCGACACCACATTGATCTCCTGCGAGCGGGACAACGCCGTGATCACGTCGTCCGCCAACGCCTGCCCGAGAACCGACTGTCCCGCCGTCGCGCCGCGCACGACAAACGGAATCACGGCCACCGTGGCCTTCAGATCACCCTCCGGCACATCGAGCTCGATCAGATGCTCGCCCGGGGCACCGACCCGAAAGGCGCGAACGGGATGTGTCACATGTTTGAGATAGCACTCCCCAAGGTCTTCGACGTCCGCATCGACCCCTGGAACCAGCTGGTCGCGCACCTCGGCCGACACCACGATCTCGTCCGGACCGGCCAGTGTCGCAAGGCGGGCGGTCAGGTTGACGCCGTGCCCGTAGATGTCGCGTGCATCGGCGATCAGCGGGCTGACGTGCACGCCGATGCGCACTCTCATCTTGCGATTGTCCGCAAGGCCGGCATTCGAAGCCAGGCTGAGCTGTTGAAGCGCCAACGCCGCCTGGACGGCGCTGGGCGCGGAGGGAAACTCGATCATCAGGCCGTCGCCCAGACTCTTGACCAGACGACCGCCGAAAGCCGGCGCGATCCGATCGGCGGCTTCCGCCGCATACGTTCGCCAGCGCTGGATCGCGCCCCCCTCGTCTTCCTGGATCAACCGGACCGATTCGACGACATCGACGACCAAGATGGCGCGCACGACACGCTCGAGGTCGACTTGGAACCGGTCCAGAGTCCACAGTTTTTCCACTATGGGATTGTGGATGTCGCGTTCGACGGGAGCAAGCCCGTCCTCGGCGCGCATGGGGACGGCGCGACCTTGGCGCCGCCGAGCCGGTGGCCTCGATGGGCATCTCCCCCGAACAACCGCCCGAGCGCACCAGAAACGTACGCAACCCGCGCCCGTCGGACGAATGACGGAATCCACCGGATCGCTCATGGGGTAGCTTTCACTGCCGTGCCGATGACGGTTTCACGACAGCACCTTAGATCTTTCGCGGCCCTCGCACATCCCCTGAATGAATGAGGCGAGGACTTCTTCCGCTCACCATGAGTGCGCGAACACGCCCGGCCTCACCTGGCCCGAGGCCGCGACGGCCCGAAGCCGGCGGATGACTCGCCTCGGCACGTAGCCTGAGTTTTCAGATGCGCTTTGTGCTGCTGCCGCCGCCCGGCCGCCAAGCGGCCAGAATAGCCCCCTATGACTCTCCAGTGGCGCGCATTGCAAGACAGCCTGAAGCGGGCCGCCGATGGCGCGATCGCGCCGAGGTGGCGGCGTTGAACCCCGGCCCCGGACGGACTTCGCCACTCGTGCGCGGCCTGCTGTACGCCTTCGCCGTGCTGTGCCTGATCCTCGGGCTGATCGGCGTGGTCCTGCCCGGAATGCCGACGACGGTGTTCATCCTCCTGGCCGCCTGGGCGGCTGCGCGCAGCTCGCCGCGGCTGCACGGCTGGCTGCTCGATCACCGCCTGTTCGGTTCCCTGCTGCGCAACTGGCAGAACGGCCGCTGCGTGAGCCGCAGCGCCAAATGGAGCGCCACCGCCACCATGGCGATCTGCGCCGTGATCGTGTCGCTGACGGCCCACAAGCCATGGCTCGCCGCGCTGGCCATCGGCTGCATGGCCACGGTGCTGGCCTGGCTGTGGTCGCGCCCGCTGCCGCCGCCCTGAGGCCCGGCGACAGGCGTCTACGACGAGGTTCTGCGCCGACAGGTTGGGTTCTTCTACGACCGTGATGCCGACGTGTGCTATGAAAACATGGGCCCCTCGCCTATATTGATTCAAACCCGTTTTTGAGCAAGGTGGCCCATGGAGCGATACATCGAAGGGCGTCAGATGCACAAGCACGCCCGCGTGCAAGGTCAAGCGCTGAGATCCATTCTGATGGTCACGACGATCGCAGGGCTTCATTTGATGTGGGGATGCACGACAAGCAACCGTGCGGCCGAGGCGAGCACGAAGACAGTACAGCTTTCGGCAACGAGGATGAACGCGGGGCAAGTTGGCAAGGCATTCCTGCGCCCACAGGCGGATGCCACCGTGGTGACGATCGAAGTCTCAGGCCTCAGCGTTGCGACGACGGCGCCTGTGCAGTTGTATATGGCTGTGTTTGAAGGTCGATGTGGAAACCTTGCGCCAAACCCGAAGTACGCATTGAACAAGGTCGTTCTGGTGACCGAGATCAACAACCCTACGTCGCTGTCCCCTGCCAGCGGGCCCTTTCGCTTGACCAATACGGCGCCAGCAACGCTGTCTCAGCTGACCGGTTCGCCTCATGCGCTGGTCGTCCGAACGAGCCCCGCGGATCTGAACCGAGAGGTTTTCTGCGGGGATCTGTGAGTTTGGCACTGGCGTTTCCGGTGCGCGCCCTGTCGCCATTTTTCGCCTTGCGCTGCGCGGGCACAATGCAGCCACGAGCCCGGCGATAGGCTGCTGCTCACAAACAACACGGGGGCTAAGTTGCGGAAAGTCATCGTCTGGCTTTGCTTGATCGTTGCGACCACCGCATTTGCCGAGGGGATGCCTCCTTGGCGAACGTCGACACACGAAGAGCAGCGCCTCGACGTCGCCGCGTTCGAGAGCGTCGACAAAGGTATCGCCAAGGAGCTGGGCGATGTTCAGAGCGTGGTTGTTGTCCTCCAAGGCCGCACGGTGTACGAGTACTACCGCGATGGCAACCCGGACGCCTTGCGAAACACCCAGTCGGTCACCAAGAGCGGCTTGGCCCTCCTGGTGGGTACTGCCTTGCAGCGAAAGCAACTCGCCTCTCTGGAACTGCCGGTCGTCGACCTCATGCCCGAGTGGCGACCGCTCAATCCGGACCCCCGTGCGCAGGCCATCACGCTCAGGCACCTGCTCGCCATGACAACCGGGTTCGAGGTGAACGACAGCACCGGAACTGCCGCGTCCCTCGCTCCAGCTGCAGCTTGGGCGAGGCCAATTCGAGCAGAACCAGGCCAACGGTTCGCCTATGACAACAGCGGGCCCACGATGGTTCAGGCCATCCTTGAACGGGTCACTGGGCGCCCCATCGCCGACCTGGTGCGCGACCAACTCGTGACGCCTCTTGCCATGCGGGAACCTGCATACCCTCGCGGCATTGCGTGGATGAGGACCATGGACATGGCGAAGTTGGGTTATCTGCTGCTGCAGGATGGCCGATGGGCGGGCCAGCCGGTGCTTCCAGTCGGGTTCGTGGCGCAAATGGTCAAACCTCAAAGTTCCGGCGGGCCGCCGGTTGGCTTGCCCTATGGGCTTTTCTGGTGGGCGGCTTCCGGCTCGACTTACTTCGCCAGCGGCTACGCTGGCCAGCTCATCTGGGTTCATTCGCCGCTTGGCCTGGTCGTCGCCATGACCTCCGCGGTATCGCCGGATAGCGCGCAGCGCGGCCAGGCGCTGCAGCTCGCGCGAGGGCCCGTCTTCCAGGCCGCGCAGAGGCGGCTGGCCTTGGACCGGAAGTAGTGCCTTCAGCAGGCGCGAGTGAGACGCTCCAGCTCGAACCCGCAGTCAGAAGCCGACACACGTCGAGTGGCTTGCCGGGAGCACGGGTTCATGACAGCCAAACAGCAGGGGAACGTGACATGAAGGTGGAACAACTCGAAGGCTTCGTCGATGTACTGAAGCTGCGATTCGCCCAGAACATGCATCGACATCCAGCGGTCGACTGGGCTGCGGTGCAGGGTCGCCTGCAAGGCCGCCCCGACAAGCTCAGGTCGCTCCACGAGATGGAGCGGACCGGCGGGGAGCCCGATGTCATCGGCGCGGTGGATGACGGCGGCGCCTTCCTTTTCTGCGATTGCGCCGCTGAAAGTCCGCAGGGACGCAGAAGCCTCTGCTACGACGCGGAGGCCTTGCGTTCGCGTAAGGAGAACAAGCCCGAGGGCAACGTCATCGACATGGCCAAGGCGATGGGCATCTCGCTGTTGACGCAGGCGCATTATCGCCAGCTTCAGGAGGTCGGCGAGTTCGACATCAAGACCTCCAGCTGGGTGGCGACGCCCCCTGAGGTCAGAAAGCTCGGCGGAGCGCTCTTTTGCGACCGGCGTTACGACAGTGTCTTCGTCTATCACAACGGGGCGCAGTCGTACTACGCCGCCCGTGGATTCAGAGGGGCGCTCAAGGTCTGACGTTCATGATGGGGCGCCCGCATCGTGCCGACCATCGGTGCCGGATTCCCCTGAGCATCGCGCGTCAAGACGCAGGTGGGTCCACAGCCTCGAAGATGTCCCGCAGCCACTGCGCGAAAACGCGTACGCGCGACGACAGCTGACGGTTCTGCGGGTAGAGCACCGAGACCGGCATCGGCGGCGGCGCGAAGCCCGGCAGCACCACCTTCAGGCGGCCGTCCGCCAGCTCGCCCGCCACGCGGTAGCGCGGCACCTGCACCAGGCCGAGACCGGCAATGGACGACCCCGTGTAGATGTCGGCGCCGGTCACCGAGACGGTGGCGGGCAGGTCCACGACCGTCACCCGGCCATCGACGGTGAACTCGAGCGGCACCACCTTGCCTGTGCCGCCGGAGATGTAGTTGACGGCACGGTGCGAGACCAATGCCTCCAGGCTGCCAGGCTCGCCATGCCGCGCCAGATAGTCGGGACTCGCGACCGTGACTTGCGGCAGCAGCGCCACGCGCCGCCCGACCATCGACGAGTCCTGCAGTTGGCCTGCGCGCAGCACGCAGTCGACACCTTCGCGTACGAGATCGACCAGCCGGTCGTCCTCGCCGATGTGCAGTTGTAGCTCCGGATAGCGCGCCAGAAAGCCGGGCAGCGCCGGTACCACGAAGTGCCGGGCCAGCGTGCCCTGCAGGTTCACTCGCAGCTGGCCCTTGGGCGCCGCATTCCTGAACGCACCTTCGGCCTCTTCCACGTCCGCCAGCAGCCGCACGCAGCGCCGGTAGTAAGCCTCGCCGTCCTGCGTGAGACGCACGGTGCGGGTGGTCCGCTCCAGCAGTCGCGTGCCGATGCGTGCTTCCATGCGCTTGATCAGGGTGGTGACGGTGGCACGTGGAATCCGCAGGTCGTCCGAGGCCTGGGTGAAGCTCTGGCGTTCGGCGATGCGCACGAAGGCCTGCATTTCCTGGAAGCGATCCATGGGGTCGGTCCTCGGCTTTATTGTTTACGCATATGGAATTGTATTGACGATATTAGGCTGATTATCTTTGCGTTGGAATGAAAGAACATTCGTTTCACCAACCAACCCCTGAAAGGAACCGCACCATGAACACCCCCCGCAACACCCGCGTCGCTCTCGTCACCGGCGCATCGCGCGGCATCGGCGCTGCCGTCGCGCAACGCCTCGCCCGGGACGGCTTTGCCGTCGCCGTCAACTACGCTTCGGGGGCCGGGCCGGCCGAGGCGCTGATCGCCGAATTGCAGGCCGCCGGCGCGAGGGCGATCGCGGTCCAGGCCGACGTGGCCCATGCCGAGGAGGTGCGCCGCATGTTCGACGCCGTAGAAGCGCAACTCGGCCGGATCGACGTGCTGGTCAACAACGCCGGCGTGCTCAAGACCGTGCCGCTGGCCGAGCACACCGATGCGCTCTACGACCAGACCTTCGATGTCAACGTGCGCGGCACCTTCAACACGCTGCGCGAAGCCGCCACCCGGCTCAATGAAGGCGGGCGCATCGTCAACTTCTCGAGCACCACGCTCGCGCTGAACATGCCCGGCTACGCGATCTACAACGCCACCAAGGCGGCGGTCGAGGCCTTCACGCACGTGATGGCCAAGGAGCTGCGCGGCCGCAACATCACGGTGAATGCCGTGGCACCCGGCCCGATCGCCACCTCGCTGTTCCTCGACGGCAAGACCGAAGAGCAGGTCCAAGCGTTCGCGAAGATGCCGCCGCTGCAGCGCCTGGGCCAGCCCGAGGACATCGCCTCGGTGGTCTCGTTCCTCGCCGGCCCGGATGCAGGCTGGGTCAACGGCCAGATCCTGCGCGCCAACGGCGGCGTGGCCTGAGTGCTCCCACGCGATTCCCAAGGAGCAACCACCATGCGACAGCCTTCGTCCGACGCGGCCGCCCCGCGCTTCTTCAGTCTCTCCTATTCGTCTTTCACGGCGGCCGCTGCCGTGGTCGCCGCCGCCGCGTCGGCGATGGCCATGGTCCTCGAACTGCCCGTCTGGGCGATGTTCGTCGGCTGGGTGGCCTTCTATACCCGTGGCGTCACAGCGCGCGACGGCGTGTTCAACCTCGTCTGCGTGAGCCTGGGCGTGCTGATCGGCAAGGGCGCAGCCGTGGCCATCGGTGCACTGGCACCGGTCGTGGGCGCCGCGGCGCTGCCGGCGGTGGTGCTGGTCGTCGCGCTCATCGTGGTGTCGATGCGCAGCGTGCCGCGCATCAACAACCTGCTGTGCTACTTCCTCGGGCTGATCGCGTTCTTTGCGGTCCACCAGCCGCCTTCGCTGTCGCTGTTCGCCACGCTGGCCGGCGCGGCCGCGCTCGGATCTGCAGCGGCATGGGCGGCCCATGCGCTGCAGCGCCGCGTGCGTTGAGGCCAGGCGATTTCCTTCCAGTTTCCTTCCCGTCCACTCACATCCATTCCAGGAGCTCCATCATGCAATCCGTCATCCTCGTCACTGGCGCCGGCACCGGTATCGGCAAGCTCACCGCCCAATCCCTCGCCGAAGCGGGCCACATCGTCTATGCATCGATGYGCGACATCGCGGGGCGCAACAACGGCCGCGCCACCGAGCTGCGCACCTTGGCCACAGCCAGGGGGCTTGAGCTGCACCCACTCGAACTCGACGTGCTCTCGCAGGCATCCGCCGATGCCGCCGCCGCGACCATCGTTCGCGAGCAGGGACATCTCGACGTGGTGATGCAGAACGCGGGCCATCTCGTGGTCGGGCCGAGCGAGGCCTTCACCCCCGAGGAGATCACGACAGTGTTCGACACCAACGTGCTCGGCGCCCAGCGCGTGAACCGCGCCGTGCTGCCCTACCTGCGCCGGCAGGAGTCGGGGCTGATGGTGTGGATCAGCAGCACGACCACCAGGGGCGGCTTCCCGCCGTTCATGGGCCCCTACGGCGCGGCCAAGGCTGCGATGGATTCGCTGGCCGTGACGCTGGCCTACGAGATCGCGCGCTTCGGTATCGAGACCTCGATCGTCGTGCCGGGGGCGTTCACCCGGGGCACCGACCACTTCCAGAGCGCGGGCAAGCCCGCCGATGCGGCGACCGCCGCCGCCTACAGCCGCTATGACGGCGTGATGGACCAGATCAGCGAGCGCCTCTCGGCCCTGACACCCGACGATGCCGACCCGCAGGCCGTGGCCGACGAGATCGTCCGGATCGTGGGCCTGCCGGCCGGCACGCGGCCGATGCGCTCGCTGATCGACTTCGTGGACGACGGCGCCACCGAGGTGTTCGAGGTGTCCGAGCGCGTGCGCATCGCCTTCGCGAAGCGCATCGGCATGGGTGACCTGCTCGAAGCCAGAGTCCGCCGCTGAGATGCGCAAGCCAGTGGGCCTGCAATGTCGGTCCTGGATCTGACAGGTTGTGCGCAGAGCGGGCGCGCGGACATCCGGGCCCAAATCGCCATGTCGGTCCGTGAGAAGCTGACATTCGATGGCCTTCGGCCCGGATGGCACCTCAGTTGCTGATCAAGCAATTTCGTCGCGGCGGCCCAGGCGGCGAGCTGTTTTCGCAATACCTTGAGACCGACCGTCGATGCAGAACTTCAGAGGTGGCGCGGAAAATGGTCTGCAGCGCGCGCTTCAACGCATATTCCAGCTATAGGTCACTGACCCGTAGGATTGCTGTTGATGGTTGGACTGGACCAGTGGATTCGCGCTCTGCAGCGAGAAGCTCAGCGACGAATGCTGCCAGCCGTATGCGATGCCCGCCACCGCGACGAAACGCGACTTGCGCAGCTGCGCCGTTGCGCCGGAGGGAACGTCGTCGCTGATGCCCACATGGTTGAAGAGGTGATCGGCGGAGAGTCCGGCATAGGTAAACCAGCCGCGGCCGATCACGAAGGGATCGGCGCTGTGCGTCATGACCCGCGGGACGGTCGGAAAGCTGCGCTCCAATCCCACGCCGTAGCGCAGCATCACGGTGCCGCCGAGGGAGGTTTCGAGGTTGCCAAGGGCGCCACCGGCGAGCGCGACGAAGTCGCCGTTGGCCTTGCCGGCTTCCGCGGCACCCAGCGGAAAGCGCCAGGCCCGATAGCGCTCAATGCCCACCAGTGCCTTGTTGGAAACCTGGCTGTCCCAGCCCTCCGGGCGGTCCGCGCCCACGATGCGATGAATGAGGCGTTGCGTCTGCTCGGCGCCGGCGGCCGGGCCAATTACGCCCATGTTGACCGCCGCCATGTCAGCGATGTCATCGTGGACGAACACCTGCGTAGAGCGAAACATCAGAGCCCCGACATAAGGCGCGTCCTTGGGGTCCGGTCTGCGCATCGTGAGGTCGCGCGGGGTCACCATGATTTGGCCCAGTGCCGAGGAAGCGAGCGTCGCCTGCGGCAGGCCAAGCCAGCCGGCGATCGGCTTCATCAACAGAGAAGGCTCCACGCTGCTTTCGCCTGGCGAGGTCACCCGCACGACTGAAGCAAAGACGCCATTGGTGTAGCCGCCACCATCGCGCCCGAAGAAGACGTCGTTCTGGAACAGCATGGAAGCGAAGCGCTCTTCGGCGAAAGCCGGGGCTGCGGCGGCGCAGCCCAGAACAGCGATCGCAACCAAGAACCGGCGACTTCGCAGCATCGCCGGCACCTGCACGACGCGAAAGACAAGCATCGGCGCTGTAGTGGCAGTCGTGTCGGAGCGCTCGAGGGTCGCGGAATGTCGGCTCATGGATCGTGGGGGTGTGAGGTGGGTGGCGTTTTTGCAGACTGCGAATAGACACGTGGTCGATGTCGGAATCAGTTCTTCAACGGGACGATGCTGAACCGGACCACTTCATCCGATCGAGAGAGCTCGTGCGCCAGGCGCGCAGGAGAAGTGGAGCGCGATCTGTCCGGGGCAATCACGCAGAAGCGCCAGACCGGCACGGTGTCCGCGTAGCTGATGCTGAGGCTGTGGTGCACCAGGCGATAGCCATGCGTCAGCGCCACCTGGGCCAGTTGCTCGAGCTCCGGTGCCGTGTCGCGGCAGAAGCTGAGGGACACGTCGAAGACGGCGCGTCCGGGCAGCTTGCGCTCCACCTCGTGGACGAGCGACATCGAAAGCAAACAGAGCACGGCCATCACCAGGGCCGCCGCGTACAAGCCGACCCCTAACAGCACACCGACGGCGGACGCCGCCCAGATGGATGCGGCCGTGGTCAGCCCTCTGACGTTGAGTCCGTCCTTGACGATGACCCCGGCGCAAACAAAACCCACGCCCGTGACGACACCCTGCACGATGCGCGTCGCATCCGGCGCCACCTGTGCGGCCGCGCCGCCGTACCAGAGCGGCGCATAACCCACGAAGACGGTCAGCGCCGTCGACGCCATGCACACGAGCCCATAGGTGCGCATCCCGGAGGCACGGCCGCTGTACGAGCGCTCGTAGCCCATCAGCATTCCCAGCAGGAGCGCGCCCAGCAGGTTCACGCCGATCAGCGCGTTGGCTTCGATGAAGCTGCCGGACCAGTAAACCTGCAGGTTATTCAGCGAGGACATGGCGCAACCGTCCTCATGGCTTTTCCGCGCCCGACGGCGCGGGGCCCGTGGCCATCGACTGYGCGCCCAAGCTGCGCCGCAGGCGCTGGAATTCCGGGTTCTCGCGCAACACCTGCCGGCCCGCCGCCTGCAGGTCGTGAGCGTGCGCAGGGAGAATTTCGAAGGCCGTGGGGACGCCCATCAGCAGTCTCCGCTTGCCCGAGTTCTTGAGGTCGCTCAGGCTCGCGTTGATCAGATAGACTTCCGCGTCCGCAGCGAACGGGCTGCCTGCGCGGCCTCTTGCTTCGCGCAGTTCCCCTTCGAGGCGCTGCATTGCGTCTTTCACCATCTCCGTGGTCTCCCCGCTGAAGCGGGAGCCAGCCCCGAAAACCAGCGTCTGCACCACCTGGCTCGCGCCGGGCACCCGGTCGGAATCGTCGATGGCCGTGGCGAGGCCGCGCTCGGAGTTCACGGTCACGAGCACGATCTTGTGCACCGAACCCGGCGGCATGGTGCGGAACGTGTCCAGGAGTGAGCCGCTGGCGATGGTGTGATCCATGAGGCCGCGCACGCCGAGGTTGTCCGCCACTCCCCCGTCGACAAGATGGATGTACGGACGCTCCTTCGCGTTCCGGTAGCTCTCCGCGATCCGGTGCAGGACGCGGGCCGAGAGGTTCCGTTCGGGTGCCATGGCCGTCTCCAGCCCCTGGGCCTGCGTGCAGGTATCGGCATAGTTGCGCACCGTCACCGGGCTCAGCAGGAGGGGCACAGCGGAAGACGCCGCCACGGCGAAGGACAGGGGCACGGACTCCAGGTCGGAGCAAATCAGCCCGAACTGCTCCGGCGTGAACTCGAAGGGCACTCCGGTGGTGAGATCGGTGGCCGTGACCAGCAGGCGCGGCCAGGGACGGCGCTGGCGCAGGTCGCCGAAGGTCGTGCCACGGAACACGGTCTCGAGCCGACTGGCGAGGACCTGGGTGCGGCCCCACCAAGGCGAAGTGAGCTGGTACGTCGAGACCGGAGACAGGGCCTGCCGGATCAGCCCCGACTGGAAATTCACCAGCAGGAAGTCGTGTTCGAAGCGGGTGAAAACCTCATCGCCGAAAGCCGCGTAGTAGGCCGCGAGAATGCTGCCGCCGGAGACCRCACTGACCAGCCCTACTTCGTCCAGCAGCGTGGTCTCGCCGCGTTGCGTCTCGAAGCGCGTGGCCTTGAGCTCCTGCAGCACGCCCAGTCCGAATGCCGCCGCGCGCGCACCGCCACCGGAAAGAGTGACCGCCGCGATCACCGGGTGTGCTGTGACCTGCCCGTCGACGGCGACCACCGGACGCACCATCGGCTGGATCGTCGCCTCCGGCGTGATCGGCTCGTTGGTCCAGGGACGCACCGTGGAGCATGCGCCGAGCAGCAGGCCCAGGGCGCAGACCGATGCGTTGCGCGCGAGCCGGCGCGCCACATTTGGGACAAACAGATTCATCGAGCTTCCTTGTGCGGCTTGAATCCGCAGGCCAGAAGATAGAACCTCGGCCGCGCGAAGTCGTCTCCTTGCGGTCGCATTTCGGTGCGTGTTTGGTCAGACATGCGCACACCGAATCCGGACCGAAGTCAGACGATTCATCCACGACTTCGCAAGAGGCACGGCCTACGCTTCTGGCATCGGCTCCACCCGGGCGAATCCGGCGCCGTAACCCTTCCACCTCCCACGTCATTCAGGAGAAAAGATATGAGAAACACATTCACAGGCGCGCTGGCGGCACTCGTCCTCGTGACAGGGGCAGCAAGCGCCCAGGCGCAGGTTGCAGGCTCCACGCTGCTCAGCATCGGCGTCACGGAGGTGCGCGAGATCGCCAACGGATTGAGCGCCAAGAAGCAGATCCTCGGGCAAGAGGTCGTCAACGAGAACGGCGAAACCGTGGGCCGCATCACCGACGTCATCGTCGCGCCGAACGCGTCCGTCTCCTACGCCATCGTGGGCGCTGGCGGTTTCCTGGGCGTGCGCAGGCACGACGTAGCGATCCCGGTGGGGCTGTTCAACGTTTCGGGGGACCGCCCGGTGCTGCGTGGCGCCACGCGCGAGGCGATCAAGGCCATGCCGGCCTTCGAGTACACGCGCTGATCACGGCGCCGCCGCTCACGACCGGAGGTTTCACCATGCGCCAGGCGCTCTCTTCGTCCTTCAGCGGGGCGGCCGCAGCCGCGTCGCAAGCGGAGCCCGACTCCTTCATCCTGCTGTTTCGGTCCCTACTGCGCAATGGCCAGGCGTTCGCGTTCGCCTGCGACCCGCGAGGTAGCGTCGACATGGATGGCATGAGCGAGCGAACGCGCAACAACTACCTGTACGCGCGGGCGATGATCGGTCGCGAACTGGCCTTGCCGAGCGTGCACAGGCACGTCGAGCGGGATCGGGATCACGTGTAGCGGCCCCGGCCCCACCTAGAGTCCGGCGCGGATTGCCTCGAGCTCCCTGCGGCAGGCCTCGCCGAAAACCTTCAGCGGGTCGGGGTCCTCCGAATGCGCAATGCGGCCCACGTCTTTCGTCGTCAGGTTGGTGGCGAAGTACTGGTCCGCGATCCGCCGCAACAGGCGCTCGGCCTCGGCGAGCACCTCGGCCGAGGCGGTGAGCCGGATGCGATTGAGCAGCGCGTACGCCGGGAGGAGCGTCTCCGGCTGCTCGAGCGTATGCGTCAGCGCATCCACAAGGAGCTTGCCGCACTCGGCGATGAATTCACCGTAGAGGGCTTCGTGCTTGCGAATCTCCATCCCGATCAATTCGCGCCGGCCGTGCGTCTTCTGGGTGATCCACGCGATCGCGATCGTGGCCGAGCTGCCGGCCACCGACCCCAGCACGCCTGCGAGGGCACCGACGCTGATGTCCGTCATGGGGCCGCCCGTGACCGCAGTTCAAGCACGCCGCCAGTCCGCCGCGAGGTCTGGGAAACGCTTGCGCAGGCGCTCGACCACGTACGATTCGATCGCGGCGGTCGGGATCTGGCCCCGGACCTCGGCCGATTTCTCGCGCACCGCGAAGTGCAGGACCAGCATGTCGTGCAGCTTGCCGAACGCGATCGGATTGTCGGTCCCGCATACCGACGCATCGCGCTTCAGGACGCGCTCGATCACGCCCGACTGGAGCAGCTTGGCCCGGCACAGCAGCGCCATCCGCGCGATTTCGCGATCGATGTCCTCGAGATTCGCAGCGACGCGATAGTCATCCAGCCTCATGTTCATGGTCTTGCCTCCGTCAAATGGGGGTTGCGTCCGCCGATGGGAGAAACGCCTTCGCGCAGCACGTCGAGGGCGTGGAAAGCCGCGACCCATTCCTCGTTGGTGGGCTCCACCGCCACGCGCACCCGGCCGCGCCCGCTGGAGATCGTGGGTGCGTGGGCGCGGTTGGCGTCTTGATCCAACTCCACTCCCAGCCATTGCAGACCGAGGCAGATGCGCTCGCGCAGCACCGCGCTGTGCTCGCCGACGCCGGCGGTGAACGCGAGCAGGTCCAAGCCGCCGAGCACCGCTGTCAGGGCGCCGATCTCGCGCACGATGCGCCGAACGTAGAGGTCCAGCGCCATGCGCGCCCGGGGATTCGTGTCCTCGGCCGCCAGCAGGACCTGCGGGCTCGGCGAAAGCCCCGAGACACCGAGCAGTCCGGACTCGCGGTACAGCAGTTGTTCGAGCTCCTGCACACCCATCTTGTCGACTTGAAGCAGGTGCAGCAGCACGCCGGGGTCCATCGCCCCGCAGCGCGTGCCCATCATCAATCCATCCAGCGCGGAAAAGCCCATGGTGGTGGCGACGCTGCTCAGCCCCTCCATCGCGCAGAGGCTGGCGCCGCTGCCGAGATGCGCCACGATCGTGCGCCTGCGCGCCGCGGGTCCATGGCGTTCGGYCAGGGCGATGGCCAGGTACTCGTAGGACAGGCCGTGGAAGCCGTAGCGGCGCACCCCGCGTTCCCACAAGGCATGGGGCAGCGGCAGCATCTGCTCCACTTGCGGCAGCGTCCGGTGGAAGGCCGTGTCGAAGCAGGCCACCTGCGGCAGATGTGGCGCCTCGCCCAGCAGCACCTCGATCGCCTCCAGGGCATAGGGCTGATGCAGTGGCGCGAGGGGGATGAAGCTGCGCAGTTCTTCCAGCACCACGCGGTCCAGGCGCACCGGGGCCGTGTACTTGCTGCCGCCGTGCACGACCCGGTGAACCACGGCGGCCGGCGGCCGGCCACCCGTGCGCCGTTCGATGCAGGCACGGACGTGCTGCAGGGCGGCGTGGTAGGGCCGCTCGGGATCGAGCTCCAGAGCCACGGACGCGCCGTCTGCGTCGATCAGGTGCGCCTGCGTGCCGCCGATGCCTTCGACTCGGCCGGCCCAGAGCGGGCGTCGCGGCAGCGGCGTGGCGCCGGTGTCGAAAAGGGCGAACTTGATGCTCGAAGAGCCGCAGTTCAGGACCAGGATGGGATCGCCCGTCAACGCGGAGCCGGGGAACGGTTCGGGAGCTTCCCGGACGAGAAGGCCGACGGCGCCTTCCCGCGCAGCGGGCTGCAGCATGGCGGCGCTCACGGCTGCGGCTCCAGGTTGGCTGCGGCAGCGGCGGGCGCCACCGCCCGGGCGGCCGCCGACTGGGGAGGCTGCCGCGCGGCGCCCGCACCTTGCGCAGCACCGCGCGCGGCGACGAGGGCCACGGCGCAGGATGCGATGCGGGACTCGCGCGGGTCGGCCCGACTGGTGAGCACAATCGGGACGCGCGCGCCGAGCACGATGCCGGCGCTGGCCGCGCCGCCGAATTGCTCCAGCTGCTTGGCGAGCATGTTGCCGCTTTCCAGATCCGGGACGACCAGGATGTCGGCGGCGCCCGCGACCTCGGACACGATGCCCTTGACGCGCGCGGCGGCAGCCGACACGGCGTTGTCGAAGGCCAAAGGCCCGTCCACCAAAGCGCCCTCGATCTGGCCCCGGTCGGCCATCTTGCACAGCGCCGCGGCGTCCAGTGTGGCGGCCATGTTGGGATTGACCGTCTCGACTGCGGCGAGGACGGCGACGCGCGGCCGTGCGACCCCGAAGGCATGCGCGAGGTCCACCGCGTTGCGCACGATGTCGAGCTTGTCCAGAAGCGTCGGCGCGATGTTGATCGCGGCGTCCGTGATGATGAACGGCCGCGGGTAGGCGGGCGTCTGCATGACAAAGCAATGGCTCATGCGGCGACCGGTGCGCAGCTTGCTGGCCACCACGGCGGACATCAGATCGTCGGTGTGCAGGCTGCCCTTCATGAGGGCGTCCACCTGGCCCTGGAGCGCCATCTCCACGGCGCGCGCGGCCGCGACGTGGCTGTCCGCGACGTCCTCGATGGGCAGGCCACGGATATCCAGGCTGGCCTCTCGGGCGATGGCCTGCAGGCGCTCGCGCGGCGCGACCAGCACCGGGTCGATGAGGCCGGCCGCGTGGGCATCGAGCGAGGCGGAAAGGCTCACGGCATCGCAGGGGTACACCACCGCCATGCGCAGCCGCCCCAACGGCCGCACGCGCTCGATCAGCCGCGTCAGTTCATCTTCGTGCGATGACGCAATGCCCACCTGCGGCAGGCTGCCGCGCGGGCGCTCGAAGCGTTCCGTCGGCGCGCTCACCGTCGCGACGCCGGTGATCACCTGCTGGCCGTGCTGGTTGACGCAAGCGCAGTCGAGGACCACGCTGTGGTTCGTCTCGTCTCGCGCGGTGATCGTCACCGTGACGGACAGGGTGTCGCCCACCCGCACCGGGGCCCGAAATTCGAGCGTCTGGGCGCGGTAGACCGTTCCCGGCCCGGGCAGACAGGTGCCTATCAGCGTCGAGATCAGGGATGCACCCCACATACCGTGGGCGATGACGCCCTGGTAAGGCGTGGAGGCGGCGAACTCGGCGTCGGTGTGCTGCGGGTTGATGTCGCCCGTGATCGCCGCATACAGCTGGATGTCGGCAGCACTCAACGTGTGCTCGATGGTGGCGCGATCGCCCACGGCGATTTCGTCAAAGGTGCGGTTGCGCAGCACCGCCAGTTCATGGGAATGGGAAGTAGAGGACACGATTCTTTCGCCTTGGGGTCGTTGGTCATGCAAGGATGTGGAAGCCGCCGTCCACGTAATGGACGTCGCCGGTGATCGCCTGAGCCGCACCGCTCACGAGGAACGCGCACAGCGAGCCCACGTCGTCGATCTCGACCTCGCGCGGCAGGGGCGCCCGGCAGCGTGCGTCTTCGATCAGGTCGTCGAAGCCGGGGATGCCGGAGGCCGCACGCGTGCGGATCGGCCCCGGCGACACCGCGTTGATGCGGATGCCGCGCGGGCCCATCTCGGTGGCGAGGTAGCGGACCGAAGCTTCGAGCGCGGCCTTCACCGGCCCCATCACGCCATAGTGCGGCACGACTTCGGCCGCGCCCAGGTAGCTCATGGTCAGCAGCGCACCTCCCTCGTGCATCAGCGGTTCGGCCAGACGCGCCATCCGCACGAACGAGTGGCACGAGATGTCCATCGCGCGGGCGAAGCCCTCGGGGGAGCTGTCGGCCACCCGCCCGTGCAAGTCGGCGGAGGGGGCGAAGGCGATCGAGTGCAGCACGAAGTCGAGGCGCCCCCAGCGCTGCCGGACGGCATCGAAGACGGCTTCCATCGCACCCGGTTGCTCCACGTCCAGCGGCATGGAAATGGCGGCGGAGAGTTCCTGCGCCAGCGGCTCGACGTGCGGGCGGGCCTTATCGTTCAGCCAGGTCACGGCGAGATCGGCGCCGCACGCGCGGAACACGCGCGCGCAGCCGTAGGCAATGCTGTGCTCGTTGGCGATGCCAACCACGAGGCCCTTGCGGCCGGCGAGCAGCGATTGGGATTGGACGTCCATGTCAGGCTCTCCTGGCTGCCGCGGTCCGGCGCCGCACACGCGTCGACGGTGCAGAAGGCGTCGCGGGCGCGGCGATCGCCGGCACGACCGGGACCAGGAGGCTGCGGATGTGCGCGAGCATCGACGTCTGCTCGGCCGAAGGCACGATACGCTGTACCCGCCGGTCCGCCAGCACGCGCTCCAGCAGCGTCAGCAGCCGCTTGCGGTCCTGCGGGCGCGCCAGCAAGACGGGCAGCGTGGCCAGCGCCTGCTGTGGTTCGTAGCGGGCGATGATGTCCTGCTCGCCGCCGATGCGGCGTATTTCGTCGAGCGGCAGCTGGGGCAGCAGGTCGCCGTAGTCCTCGATCAGTTCGTGGGCGAGGTGCAGCCGCGACAGCGGCAGCGGCGTGTCCTCATGCGCCATCAGGAAAGCGACACGCGCCAGCGCCTCGGCATACCCGCCCTGGTCGATGGCGGCGAGCGCCCGCTTCACGAAGGGCAGATCGCGGGGGTTCAACGGCTGCGCCTGCGGCTCGTCGCCGATGCCCTGATCGCCGCCATAAAGGGCAAACATGTTGCCGTAGACCTGGAAGAAGGCAGCTTCCCCCATCGCGTCGCGCAGGGCGCGCCAGCCGTCGAGCGAGGCACTGATGAGTTCCGAACCGGTCGACTCAAGCTGCCGCAGGGGATGGTCCGGCGCGACCGCCTGGCGCGCGGCCTTCACCTGCTGCGCCGCCGGCGCCAGCCACCAGGTGAACGGGTTCAGGTCGGACAGCGCCCAGCGCTGGAAGCGCAGCGGGTGGAACGCGCGCCCCAGGGCCGCACCGGCCTCGCTGGACAGCGCCTGCGCCACGGGGCGGCCGAACAGCTCGTAGGCGCGCTGGTTGAATTCCGAGACAGCCTTCATGGCCTGGAACGGCTTCTCGTCCTCGCGGCGGTAGTGGTTCAGTCGCGCAACGACGTCTTCGAGCCGGATTTCAACGAAGCTCACGTCATAGAGGGTCTTGCCGGCGTCATCCGTCTGCTCCGCGATCTCCATTCCGTACAGGCCAGGCGGCAGCGCCTCGATGGACTGCAGGGCCGACACGATCTGGGCGTGCTCCTTCTTCGCCACCCGCCCGGACACGAAGATGCCCAGGTGGCCGATGTCCTGGTGCATCAGGCCGACGATCACCTGGCCGCGCGCCTTGATCTCCTCGGTGCTGCCGTACACGTCGGCAACCCAGTTGAAGGCCTGCTGCGGCGGCGTGATGTTGTCGCCCAGCGAGGCGAACAGCACGACCGGCAYCTTGACGTCGCGCAAGTCGAATCCCATGCCGGCGCCGGAGTGCTCGCCCGCCCAGAGCCTGTTGCCGACGAACAGGTTTTGCGTGATCCATTCGATCTCCTCGCGGTTCAGCAGGAAGTAGCCGCCCCACCAGCGTTCGAACTCGAGAAAGCGCGCGGGCTCCGTGTCCGCGTTGGCGAAGACGTGGTAGTACTTGTCCCAGAAGGTGTTGGCCGGGTTCAGGTTCTCGAAGTTCTGCACCAGCCAGGCGCCGTCGAACTTGCCCGCGCCGAGATCGGAGGTGAGCGAGGCAAGCCAGCTGCCGCCGAGCAGCCCGCCCGCATAGCGCATCGGGTTGTCGCCCGCGCCTTCGCTCCAGGCGCCGCCCCAGTAGGACATCGGTGCGCCCACGACGACGAGCGGGCCGGTGTCGTCGGGATTGGCCGCGGCCAGCATCATCGCGGCCCAGCCGCCCTGGCAGTTGCCGACGATCGCGGGCTTCGGCGCATCGGAATGGAGCGCGCGAACGCACCGCACGAACTCGCGCTCGGCGTTGCACACGTCCAGCAGCGTCTGGCCGGGCTCGGGATCGCGGAAGAAGATGACGAAGTACACCGGGTGGCCGGCGGCCAGGGCGACGCCCACTTCCGAGTCCTCCTTGAAGCCGCCGATGCCAGGACCGTGGCCGCCCCGCGGATCGATGATCAGGTAGGGACGGCGGCGCGCATCCACCTTCATGCCATCCGGCGGCACGATGCGCAGCAGCGCGTAATTGACCGGACGCTCCATCGTGCGCCCGTCCATGACCATCTCGTGCGCGAAGTGCAGCATCGGCGGCAGGCCTTGCCGCTCGTGCTCGATGAAGTTGTTGCCGCGCTGGCGCAGCCCGTCCCAGAGCAGCACCGCGCGCTGGGCGAAGTCGACGCCGTATTGCGCGGCGTCCACCCCGGCCTGCCAGGGCAGCAGCGGTTTCTTCACCAAGGCCGCCAGCTGCCGATCGCCTGCCTGCCGCACGCGTTCGGCCAAGTGCTTCGCGGCCACCGTGGTCCGGTGTTCGAACGCCTTGGCCACCTCTTTGGAGATCTCCTGGCTCTCGACAAGCTGTTTCGCTGGATTTTTCATAGGGTCGTTCCTTCGTTGGAGGTCAGTTCGTTTGGGAGTCGATGTGGAAGACCCGGCCGGTCTTCGTCGGTGAGGATGGGGCGCCGCGCCATGGCCGTGATCTCAGGAAGCCAGCACCACGTGACCGGGAGCCGCGTCGGCGCTGCCGGCCGGCGCGCGGCGGACCTTGAACCACGCCGCGTACAGGGCGGGCACGAAGAAGATGGTCAGCACCGTGGCGATGGTCAGGCCGCCCATGATCGCGAGAGCCATCGGGCCCCAGAACACGCTGCGCGTGAGCGGGAGCATCGCAAGCACGGTGGCGGCGGCGGTCAGCACCACGGGGCGCGTCCGGTGCAGGGCGGCATCGACGATGGCATTCCAGGCGTCGCGGCCTTCCTCCATCTCGATGCGCACCTGGTCGATCAGGATCACCGAGTTGCGCATGATCATGCCGCCGAGCGCGATGATGCCCAGGATCGCCACGAAGCCGAGCGGGGCGCGGAACGCCAGCAGGGCTGCGACCACGCCGATCAGGCCGAGCGGGGCGGTGAGGAACACCATCGCCATCTTCGAGAAGTCCTGCAGCTGGAGCATGAGGATCAGCAGGATGGTGAGCACCATCACCGGCGCCACGGCGGCGAGGGCCTGGTTTGCCTTTTCGCTTTCTTCCACGGCGCCGCCGGTGTCGACGCGGTAGCCGGCTGGCAGCTTCGCCTCGATGTCCTTGAGCAGCGGCTCGATTTCCTTCGTCACGGACACGGGCTGCTCGCCGTCCTTGACGTCGGCACGCACGGTAATGGCCATGTCGCGATTGCGCCGCCACAGCACGGGCTCTTCGAGCTCGTACTTCACCTTCGCCACTGCGGACAGCGGCACGACGGTGCCGTTGCGCGTGTAGATGTTCACGTCCTTCAGCGTGTCCAGGTCCAGGCGCTCCTTCGGCACGGCACGCGCAACGATGTCCACCAGGTTCTCGTGCTCGCGCAGCTGCGACAGGGTCGCGCCGTTCATCACGCTCTGGGTGACGAGATTCACGTCGGCGGGCGTAAGACCCAGCGCACGGGCCTTGTCCTGGTCGAGGTCGACCTTGAGCGTGCGGACCGGGTCGTTCCAGTCGAACTGCACGTCACGCACCTTCGGGCTCGAGGACATGACCTGTTCGACCTGGCGGGCGATCTCGCGCACCTTCTGCGTGTCGGGGCCGACCACGCGGAACTGCACCGGGTAGCCCACCGCGGGGCCCATCTCCAGACGCGTGACACGAACCCAGGCTTGAGGGAATTCCTTGTCGACCGTGGCCATCACCCGCAAGCGCACACGTTCGCGCGCTTCCATGTCCTTCGTCATCACGATGAACTGGGCGTAGCCGGGGTTGGGCAGCTCGGGCGACAGCGCGAGGTAGAAGCGCGGCGCGCCTGCGCCTGTGTAGGCGGTGAAGAAGCGCACTTCCTCGTCCTTCTTCAGCACCGCTTCCATGCGCTTGACCTGTTCGGTCGCTGCCTGGAACGACGAGCCTTCCTTCAAGCGCAGGTCGAGGATCAGTTCGGGGCGCTCGCTGTTCGGGAAGAACTGCTGCGGGACGAACTTCATGCCGGCCAGCGCGAGCACCAGGGCGCCCCCCGTCACGGCGATGATCAGCCAGCGCTTGTCCAGCGCGAAGTCGATCCAGCCGCGCAGCTTGCGGTAGAAGGGGGTGTCGTAGGGGTCGCCGTGGTGGTTTTTGCCGAAGTCCTTCGGCAGCATCTTCACCGCGAGGTAGGGCACGATCATGCCCGAGCAGAGCCACGAGAACACCACGGCAACGCCCACGATCCAGAAGATGCCGCCCGCGTATTCGGCGGTGGTGGAGTGCGCGAAGCCGATCGGCATGAAGCCCGCGACCGTGATGAGGGCGCCCGAAAGGCGGGGCATGGCGGTGGCGGAATAGGAGAAGGCGGCCGCCTTCGCGCGGTCCCACCCTCCTTCCATCTTCACCACCATCATCTCGATCGCGATGATCGCGTCGTCCACCAGCAGACCGAGCGCGATGATGAGCGAGCCGAGCGATATGCGCTCCAGGTTCCAGCCCATCGCGAGCATCACCATGGCGACCACGCCGAGCACCAGCGGCACCGAGATGGCGACGATGAGGCCGGTGCGGAAGCCCAGGCTCAGCAGGCTCACCGCCATCACGATCACGAGGGCTTCCATCAGCGAGCGCTCGAATTCCCACACGGAATCCTTCACGGTGGTGGGCTGGTCGGCGACGCGCTCCAGCTCCACGCCGTGCGGCAGTTCGGATTGCACCTTGGCGACCGCGTCTTCCACGGCCTTGCCGAGCTCGACGACGTTGCCGTCGTCGGTCATCACGATGCCGACCATCAGCACGTCCTGGCCGTTGTGGCGGATGGTGTAGGTCGGCGGGTCCTGGAAGCCGCGCGTCACTGTCGCGATGTCGCCGAGCTTGATCGTCCGGCCCCCCGCGGAGACCGGCACGTTGCGGATGTCGTCCAGATTCGTGAACTGGCCGCTCACGCGCATGAACACGCGGTCGTCCTTCGTGTCGATGGAGCCGCCGGGCATCATGGCGTTCTGGCTCTTCAGGCTCTCGGCGATCGCGAGCGGCGTGATGCCGAGCGTGGCCAGGCGCTGGTTGGAGAACTCCACGTACACCTTCGGGTCCTGCTTGCCCAGGAGGTCGACCTTCTTCACGTAGGGCGCCTTGAGCAGGCGGCGCTTGATGTCCTCGGAGATGTCCGACAGCTCCGCGTGCCCGATGCCGTCACCCTTGACGGCGTAGAGCAGGGAGTAGACGTCGCCGAACTCGTCGTTGAAGATCGGGCCGACGACGCCGTCGGGCAGTTCGAGCTTGAGGTCGGAGAACTTCTTGCGCGCCTGGTACCAGGCTTCCTGCTGGTCCTTGTGCGAGGTGCCGCCCTTCACGGTGATCGTCATGCCGCCGTAGCCCTGGCGCGCAAAGGTGACGACCTTCTCGAAGTGGTCGAGCTGCTCGAACTTCTTCTCGATGCGGTTCAGGAGTTCGTCCTGGATCTGCTGCGCGCTGGCGCCGGGCCAGATCACTGTCGCCGTCATCGACGGCACGGAGAACTTGGGGTCCTCGAGCTGGCCGAGCTTCGAGAAGCTGAAGACGCCCGCGATGGCAACCACGATGATCAGGAAGAGCACCACGGCGCGATGCCCGAGCGCCCATTCGGTGAGGTTGAAGTTGTTCATTGGGCGGCCTGCTTCGTGCTGTCTGCTTCAGCGAGCGTCGCATCGGGCAGCGCGACCTTCAATCCGGGCGCCATCTTCTGCACTCCCGCGGTGACGACCTGCCCGCCGGCCGGCAGGCCGGAGACCAGCGCGAGGTCGTTGCGGTAGCCGATCACTGCCACAGGCATCAGGTTGACGCTGCCCACCGGCTCCTTGCCGGCGCGCCTGACCACCCAGACCGCCGGACGGCCATTCGCCTGGGTGAGCGCGGTGGCGGGAATCGCGGCAGCCTGCACGTCCGAGACCACCCGGTCGGTCACCAGCGTGGCCGTCGCGCCCAGCGGCAACGGCCGGGCACCCACCGGCTTCAACCGGGCGCGGTAGGTGCGTGTCTGCGCGGCGGCCTGCGGCGAAATCTCGCGCAGCGAAACCTCGAAGAAGTCGGCGGGCGCGCTCGCCAGCGACGCCTTGAAGTGCGCCGACTTGAAATCCGCGACCTGGTCCTCAGGCACATCGACGACGACTTCCGGCGTGCCAGGGTCGGCGATCGCGACCACCGGCAGCCCTTCGGCGACCACCTGGCCCACCTCGATGCGCACCGCGGTGACCACGCCGCTGCGCGAGGCGCGCAGCACCGTGTACTTCAGGCGATTGCGGGCGAGTTCGAGCTGACGCGCCTGCGCCCCTTCGGCCGCCTGCGCCGTTTCCGCTCCGCTGTGGGAATGCTCGTCGTCGGCCACGCTGACCGAGCCGTCGGCTTTCAGCGAACCCAGGCGCTTGCGGTCCGATGCGGCCTGGCGGGACTGTGTGACGGCAGCCGACCATTGCTGGCCCGCGGCCTCCTCGGCCAATCGGTAGTCGCTGTCGTCCAGCACCGCGAGGATGTCGCCTTCATGCACGATCTGGCCGACATCGACCTTGCGCTGAGCGACCTTGCCGCCCACGCGGAAGGCCTGGTCGACTTCGTAGCGGGACTGCACGGTACCCGCATAGCGGTTGGCTTCGCGGGCGGCGTCATATCGGACATCGGCAATGCGCACCGGCCGGGGCGCTTCGGTGTGCGGCTTGTCAGGGCTGCACGCGGAGAGTAGAGCGGCGACGGCCAAAGCGCCGGCCACGGAAAGAGAGTTCTTCAAGACAGTACCTCGTGGAAAGCGACGGGTTTCAGGAATGCGACGCGGGGGTAGCGCCGACGGAAGTGGATTGCGCGGTGGGTTGGGCGGCAGGCTCGAACACCTGCCAGCCCCCGCCCAGCGCCTTGTAGAGCTGCACGCTGTCGAGCAGCAGCTGGGTGTTGCTTTCGTTGGCGCTCAGTCCCACTGCCAAACGCGAGCGCTGCGCATCCAGCAGCGGCAGCAGGTCGATCTGGCCGCGGTCGTAGAGCGATTGGGCGCGGCCGAGGGCCGCCTCCGCGGACGCGGCGGCGCTCTGCAGCGACTTCGAGCGCTGCCGTTCCGAGGAGAGCGCGACCAGAGCGTTCTCCACGTCCTCCAGCGCGCGCACCATGCCATCCTCGGCGCGCAGCAGCGCTTCGCGCTGGCCGCTCTCGGCGATGTCATTGATCGCCCGCGTGCGACCGGCGTTGAAGATCGGCATCGCGAGCAGGGCCGCCACGTTGGTGTAGCGGGCGGAACCCAGGCCGATGCCGTTCAGCTCCACATTCTGGCGGCCGAACGACGCGTCGAGAAATAGCCGAGGGAACCACTCGGCTGCAGCCTGCTGGCGGCGCGCGTTGGCCGCATCGAGCTGCGCCATCAGGGCGAGCACATCGGGCCGGCGTTGCAGCAGCGCGGCAGGTTGTCCCGGCTGGGCCTGGGGCACGACCAGGTTGCCGCGCCAGGGCGCGACTTGCGCGGCATTGAAGGCCTGATCGCCGATCAGCACCGCGATGCGATGCCGAGAGACCGCCGCAACCGTCTCCAGCGGCGGGATCTGTGCGTGCGCCGATTCGGCCTCGGTCTGCGCGCGCTCGACGTCGAACGCCGTCGCGAGGCCGGCGCGCTGGCGCGCCTGCACCAGGCGCAGGGTCTCGTCACGGGCGGCCGAGATCGCGCGCAGGGTGTCGAGCTGGCGGATCGCGCCCACCAGCGTGAAGTAGTTGGTGGCGACGTCGGTCATCACCAGCAGGCGCACGCCGCGCAAGCCGTCTTCCACCGCCAGCGCGTCCGCTGCAGCTGCGGCCGCGCCTGCACGCAGGCGACCGCTCAGGTCGATCTCCCACGCGACATCGAGGCCAGCGCTGCCGGTCTTGGTGTCCGGCTGCAACTTCTTCACGGCGTCACCGTAGCCGCTGCTGCGATCGCTGCCCGAGCCGACGGCGCTGACGCTGGGCATCAGGAAGGACCGGCTGACCGTCACGCCGGAACGCGCTGCCCGCAAGCGCTCGGCGGCAATCTTGACGTCGCGGTTCTCGCGCTCGGCACGGCGCACCAGGTCGGTCAACACCGGGTCGTGGAAAGTTTCCCACCAGGCGGCCTCGGGCTCGACGTCGGAGGGCGTGCTCGCGGCGAACTGCGCCGGCACGTCGATCGCCGGATGGGCGGCCGGCGTGGAACAGCCGGTGGACACCAGGGCGATCGCTGCGGCCAGTGCTGCCACGACGAAGAGACCGGCTGGCTGATGGGCCGGTGGGGGGGGCTTCTGCCTGGCCTTGTGGGACGGCGAAAGGGCGGATGGAAGTGGCATCGGAGTGGACTCGTGTGGATTCGAGGGGTTTGAGCGTAGGGCGCGATGCGCTCGGAGTCGTCAGCGTTGCGTCGGCGTTCGGTCGGTATGCGAGGCGGGCCTCCGGACGGCCCGGCGCGCTCATGCGGCCGGGTCGTCCTGCGGGCGGTCCGCCGCCCCTGCCTCCAGGTCGCTGGCAATGGATTGCAGCAACTCGTGGGCAGTCGCAAATTCGCGCTGGCGCCCGGTGACCAGGTTTTCAAGTCGGCCCGCGAAAGCCTCGGGAGTGGCGTCGCTGCGCAGTTTCAGCACGTAGGCCCGACGGTTCGGGTATTTGGATTCAGGGTTCAGCACCATGGCAGCTTGTGGATGAGAGAAGTTCGGCGTCAGCGTAGGCCCGTCCCCGAGTCGGGTCGTCAGCGAAAGGTCGACGAACGGTCGAAATCGGGCTCGCATGCAAGCGCGACGGAATCCCGACCTGTTGCTGACGACGCGGGCGGCTGGCGTCTCTAGCATCACGGCCCATCACTACCGCCCGCCCCCGCCGGGCCCCGGCACATGAACCTCAAGCTCACACCCGGACGGCTGCTTGCCGCCGCCATCGTCGTCCTGTCCATCTGGATCGTTCACGACTTCATCGAGGCCCTGCTGGCGGCCTGCGTGACCGCGATCGCGAGCTGGCCGCTCTATGCCGCATTCAGGGACCGCTTGCCGAGCCGCATCGGCAAGAGCGCAGGCGCCGCGTTGTTCACTGGCGCGATCACGACGTTCGTGCTGGCTCCCATGTTCTTCGCCTGCGGGGCGCTACTGAGCGAGGCGCACGCGTTGCTGTTGGACCTCGCGGCCGCCGACAGCCGCGGGCTCGGCGTGCCCGAATGGCTGGCGAACGCCCCCGTCATGGGGCCCTGGCTGGCTGCGCGCTGGCAAAGCCAACTCGTCAACCCAGGGGCGCTGCAGCTGCTGACGCAACACACCGCCCCCTCCTCACTTCTCGGCTGGGCGCAGGCGCTCGGACAGTTCACCGCCCGGCATGTGCTGATCGTCGGGTTCGCGATCCTGCTCCTGGCTTTCCTCTACCGAGAAGGCGCGTCGCTGAAGTTCGAACTGAGCCGCGGGCTGCGTGAGGCCGTCGGTGACCGAGCCGAACGCTATATCGACATCGCCACGCGCGCCGTGCGGGCCTCCGTGAACAGCATGCTGGTCGTGGCGTTGTTCGACGGCCTCGCGACAGCGCTGGCGTACACACTCGCCGGCGCACCGCGCGCGCTGCTCTGGGCCGCGATCACAGGTTCGCTGGCCGCCGTGCCTTTCCTTGGCTATGGGGCAGTGGCCGCAATGACGGTGCAACTCGCGCTGAAGGGCGGTCCAACGACGGCACTGATGTCGCTTCTACTGGGATGCGCGGTGTTGATCACAGGCGACAAGCTGGTGCGGCCGATGGTGGCCAGCGGCGGGATGCGGTTGCCGTTCGTCTGGGTGTTGATGGGCTGCATCGGCGGCTTGGGCGTGCTGGGCCTGACTGGGGTGGTGATCGGCCCGGTGGTGCTGACCCTGGCTTGGGAACTGTGGGAGCAGCGGGTGCGCGAGCCCCGGCGTTGACGCGCTGACGGCGGGCGCGTTGTCAGGCGGGCTTCACGCACACGGGATTGACTGCGCGCGACGCACCGGCACGGTGTCGCGGGCTTCGGGCAGCTGGCTGACGAGCGCGGCGAGAGCACGGCGCTCCGGGGTCGACGCTTCGTGATGCTCGCACAGGTCGACGAGCGCGAGCAGTTCGAGCCAGGGCGCCTGCTGGGCCTGCGCCTCCTCGATCGCGCGTCGGACCGAGGCGGCACCGGCGTCGGCCCGGCCTTGCGCGCGGGCGATCGATGCTTCCAGCAGCCACAGCTGCGGCAAGTACACCCGCTCGGCCAACTCGTCCGCAACCTGCAGGGCTTCCTGGAGTTGGACTTGCGCAGCGTCAAGGTCGCCAGCCAGCAGAAGCGCCTGTGCCGCATAGCCCAATACTTCGCTAGCGCCGGAGCGCATGCCGAGCCGGGCGTTCTCTTCGCAGGCCTCTCGAATCAGGCGGTGGCCCTCGAGCGGCGCACCGTTCCAGGCCTCTGCCCAACCGCGGTACCAGCGACATGCCGTCCGGCCCTGCGCCAGGGAGAACTCGTCGACCAGCGCCTGCATTTCCTCGGMAAGGGCCGCAACCCGCTCGGCGTTGCCCAGGCGCACCTCGAGCAGCGCCTCGTGCCAAGTGGCGACGAGCTGCGTCATCGGCTGTCGCAACTCGCGCGCGCGGTCGTGCGAGCGTTGCACATGCGCCCGGGCCTGCTCGACGAGGCCCCGGTGCACGAACTCGATGGCCAGCATGCCAAGCAGCGTCACCTGCGGATCGGCGACGAATATCTCCCTGGCCACGAAGTCGAGCGACTCGGCGGCTGCGAGCCCGCGCTCGATCCATGCGAGCGCCGCCTGCGGCCGGCCCTGGAGCTGGTGCACCTCGCCGTTCACGATGCACGCGGCCAGCATCAGCGCCGGATCGTTGGATCCGGATGCGAGCGCCTCGGCGCGCTGCGCCACCGCCAGCGCTTGCGCATACTCGCCGCGCAGGCTCAGCACGTAGCCAAAGCCGTGCAGCAACAGCCCGCGCATCGCGTGCTCTGACTGGCCCCGCAGCAGCGCGTACGCGCGTTCGAAAGCGTTTCTCGTCTCGCTGCCAACGCCGAGCGATTGGAAGGCCGCCACGCCGTGCAGGGTAGCGATCACGATCTCGAGTGCATCGCGCTCTTCTGTTTCCGGCGCCTTTTGAAGCAGGGCCGAGGCCCGCTCGGTGAGGCTGATGCAGGACGCTGGGCTGAAGTGCAGAAGCGCTGCTTCCGCCGCCTCGGCGTAGTACTGCAGTGCGATCATCGACCGGCGCCCGCGGTCGAAGTGCATGGCCAATTCCGCGGCGGCGACCGGCACACCGGCCGCGCGCTCGCGTTCCAGGGCCGCCCCGACCTTCAGGTGCAGTTGCGTGCGGGCGGACAGCGCCGTGCGGTCGTACAGCACTTGGCGGAATAGCGCATGCCGGAACGCGTAGGGCGGTTCGGCCGTCTCGTCGCCCTCGCCTGAGCGCGGCGCCGTGAGCCACACGTGCTCGCGAACCAACTCCTCGCAGGCATGGGCCACCGATGCGACGTCGCGCTCCAGGGCGAGTGCCACCGTATGGACGCGAAACTCCACCCCACACACGCCCGCCGCCGCAAGCAGGGCCCGCGGCTCGCTACTCAACTTGGCGATGTAGTGGTCGATGATGGCTGCCAGATTCTCCGGTACCACTGCAGCCGCGAGCCGCGCCTCCACCGCCGCGTCGTCCGTCGTGCGATCCATCACCTCGGTAATGACCGAAGAGACAAAAAGAGGCACACCGTCCGTGCGCTCGTGCAGCGCGCGCACGAATGCCTCGTCGCGCGCCAGCGAGGCCGAGCGTTGCGCGATGTAGTCTGCGACCTCGGTTTCCGAGAACGGGTCCAGCACGACTTCGTCGCATAGGCGGTGTGGACGCAGCTCGCGCCGCAGCGGGTTGAGCGGGTGGTCCAGCGCGATCACTTCGGCAAGGCGAAAGCTGGACAGCCACATCAGACGCGCGCGCCCGCGCCGCCGCGCGACGTAGTCGATCAGCTGGATGGTCGCCCGGTCGCTCCAGTGCAGGTCCTCCGTGACCAGCAGCAGCGGACGCTGCTCGGTGTAGCGATCCAAAAGCTCGGCCATCTCGCGCAACATGCGGTCCGGGCCGACACCGGCGAGTTCTCGGCGCAGCGCGTCGCGTTCCTCCGTCGTGCTCAGCCACGGGAGCTGCAGCAGCCAGGTCGGCGCCACGGTGCGCAGCAGGGCCGGCAGCGAGCGGTCGCCGCGACACAGCTCGGCCAGCGCTTCCAGCACCGGCAAGTATGGCTCGGCCGTGCCGTAGTGCTCCACGCACTGCCCTCGCGCGCAGGCGATGTCGCCGAGGCCGGCGACGAAGTGTTCGATCAGCGTGGTCTTGCCGATACCCGGTTCGCCGGCGACCCAGACCACCGCACGCTTCCCGCCGCAGGCCTGCTCCCACCCCTGCTGCAGCCGGGCGATAGCGTCCGCGCGGCCGACGAACGGCTGCGAAGGCCACAGGTCCGCCGCCACCGTCGCAGCGAGAGGCGGTGCCAGGTGCGCGGCGGCCGGCACCGCGATGAAGCGATAGCCGCGGCGCGACACCGTCTCTATCACGCGCGGCTCGCGCGGGTTGTCGCCGAGCACCGTGCGCAGATCGCTGATCGCCGTCTTGAGCACCGATTCGCTGACGAACTGGTGGYCCCATACCGAATCGAGCAGCGCATCCTTGGTCAGCAGCGAGCCGGGCTGGCGTGCGAGCGCACACAACAAATTGAAGGGTGTGGGCGCGAGCGCGACGGCCTTTCCGTTGCGCAGCAGGCAGGCGTTCGCCTCGTCGAGATCGAACTCCTCAAAGCTGATCCGAACGGGAGGCGAGTTGGACTGCGAGTGCGTCACGCGCGCGACTTGTGAGAGGACAGCCACGAATTATCGGCGCACCTGGGAATCAAGTCATGTCGGTGCGGCAGCGGCAGCCAGCCTCAAACGACTTCACGACGCTCGACGACTTGCCGAATCGGCTTGGCAACCGCTGGCGCCGGGATGTCCGAGGTCTCGGTGAGCAAACCCGCTGCAAGGATTTCCACCGGCTTCAACGGGCTGTTCGCAATTTCCTGTGCGCTCTCCGGGTCCAGACCCAGCCCGCGCAACGCGGCCGCGGCACTCAGTTCCGCAAAGTCGCTCTCGCAACCTGGCTCGAGCATGCGATGCGTCGCGCCGAGGACTGCACCCGCCACGATGTTGAGGGCCAGCGCGATCGGCATGCGCAAGAAGCGACCCTGCCGAATGCCTTCGGTCAGATCCCTCCGCACGAAGTCGAGCAGCATGTTGGGGCCTCGCGCGTCCGGCCATCCGAGGCGGACCAGGAATGCGGCGGCCAGCGGGTGGTCGATAGCCAACCTGGCCACGAGTCGAATACCACTCGACACCCGTTCAGCCGGATCGTCGTAGCTGCGTACCACGGGCTCGGCCATCCCGATCAGCTCGTTGGCGATCTCGATGGCCAGTTCCCGGACCAATGCGTCTGGCGACGGAAAGTACTTGTAGAACGTGCCGCGCGACACCTCGGCGGCGGAAATCACATCGTCGATCGATGTCGCCGTCGGCCCCTTCTCCGCGACGAGCCTCATCGCACTTGCGAGCAGTCGGGCCCTCATGCGTTCTCGTCGCTCGGCCGCGACGCGCTGGCGGTGGTCTTGCGTTTGCATGGGTGAATTGTGCCTAGTGGACGACTAAGTATAAACGACAAGTTTGTCATGATGACAATGTTGTTATTATGAATGTGTCGACGCCACCTGCGGGCAGCGGCGGCACTTCTTCGTCGAGCAAAGGTTCAATGGTTCCGGCTCGGCTTTCATTACATTTTTTGAAGCGAGGCCCACCTGTGAGAGGCTCCACCGCAGTACTTCGGCAGCCCGAGTCGTACCCCGAAGGCCGGCTCCCCACTGATGTCCAGCGACTGCCACGACCACCAGCCCTTGGTCGCGCGGTCGAGTTGGCCTTCCTGCGCTGGCAAAAACGCCGGCTGGCGCCCACTGAGCGCTTCTGGCGCGACTTCGGCTTTCGTATCGTCAGCTCCACGCCTCAGCGTCTTGTGGCGCGAGGAACCGGGACTGCGCCGTGTATTGCAATCGCCGAAGCCGCACTTCAGGATCGCTTCGTCGGCCCCGCGTTTGTCATGTCGGACGAAACCGATCTGCACCGCTACGTGGAGCAGATGGGGGCGCATTGGCTGCCCCTCGAAATCCTGCCGGCGGGCGGGCGCGGCGTTGAGCTGCTTGACCCAGGCGGTCGTAGCGTATGGCTGCTGCAGGATCAACGGCGGGTCGCGTCACTGCCGATGCGCGAGGCCGTCCCGCCGGCCACCAACACAGCTCAGCACACCCCCCGCGTCAATCGCGCCGTGCGCACGCCCATCGAACCGGCGCGCGTCGTCCGACTCGGGCATTTGGTCCTGCAGACGGTGGACTTCGCGCGCATGGCTGAGTGGTACATGCATGCACTCGGGCTGATTCCCACGGATGTGCAGTACCTTTCCGACGGCAGCCCTAGTCTCGCGTTCTGCCGGCTCGATCTCGGTGCTCAACCCGCTGATCACCACACACTGGTGATCGTCGGCGGCATCGAGGAAAAGATCGAGCACAGCGCCTACGAGGTCATCGATCTGGATGCGCTTGGACAGGGACAGCAGGTGCTTCGCGCCCAGGGTCACCGGCACATGTGGGGCATTGGCCGACACTTGCTCGGCAGTCAGCTCTTCGACTACTGGTTCGATCCCGACGGCTTCGAGTACGAGCACTACACGGACGGCGACGTCTTCACCGCAGATGTGGAGACTGTCTACTCACCACTCGAATTCGGCGGCATCTGGTCCTGGGGCGCCGACGCGCCCGCATCGATGAAGCCCAAAAAGAACCTGCGCACCCTCCTGCAGGTGCTGAAGCTCGTTCTCCGCGGGGACATCACGCCGCAGCGTCTCAAGCTCATGAGCGCGGCACTCGGTGCGCCCGCTCGCCCTTGGCTCTAACTCTCCCTCAACACACACCATGTCCTGCACGATCATTCGATACGCCGAAGACGGCATGCCTCGATGGGGCGTCAAATTCGGGCGCCTTATTGCCCCCTTGCAAGTCAATGCGTCCAGCACCGGCGAGCTTCTTTCCGGCCACTGGAGTCTGCTCTGGGCCACCCAGGCGGCGCAGGCCGTGGTGCCGATCGAAAACGTCCAGCTTCTGCCGCCGGTGACACATCATCAGCAGTTCATCTGCCAAGGCGTGAATTACCGCAGCCACATCGCCGAATCGGGCCTGCGCGCCGAGGACTTCCCCTTCAACACGATCTTCACCAAGGCGCCTTCGTGCATCACGGCGGCGGATGCGCCGGTGACCCGCCCCGCTCATGTTCACCTGCTCGACTATGAGATCGAGCTCGGCATCGTGTTGCGTAGGCAGTTGCCCGCCGGCACGCAGGTGACCAGCGACGGGCTGCCGCAGTGGCTGGCCGGGGTGACGATCGTCAATGACCTGTCCGCACGCGACGTCCAGTTGCCGCAAGGCCAGTTCTACAAGGGCAAGAGCTACAGGGGCTTCGGCCCGGTCGGTCCCGTCCTGGTTCTGCTCACGCCGCCGGAGTGGGCACGCTGGCCCGAGTTGCATCTGCGCCTGGGCGTCAATGGCCAGACGCGGCAGGACGCCTACTGCGCTGAGATGATCCATGGCCCCGCGGCCACGCTCACCGAACTCTCGGCGCTGCACGATCTTCATCCCGGCGACCTGATTGCCACCGGAACGCCCGCGGGCTGCGCCGCGCGCGCGCCGGGAAAGGCCGCGATGTTCATCGCCAAACACCTGCTCAGCGACGCCGGCAAGTGGCGTATGTTCGTGAGCAAGGGGCGCACCAGTCCGGCCTACCTGCGGCCGGGCGACTGCATCAGCGCGTCGATTCGCACCGACGACGGTGCTATCGACCTCGGAGAACAGACGACTTCGATCACCCCACCATGAACGCGCCACTCCCCAAGCTCACTGTGCCGCGGCTCGACACTGACATCCTGCTGGTCGGACTCGGTCCAGTCGGCGCCGCGCTGGCCAATCTGCTCGGCCGCTACGGCGTGCGCGTGATCGCCATCGACAAGGCGACCGCCATCTTCGAAAAGCCGCGCGCGATCGCGCTGGACAACGAGGCGCTGCGCATACTTCAAATGGCCGGCGTGCGCGATGGCGAGTTCGAGACCGTCGCCATCCCGCAAGTGCAGTACCACTCCCCGCTGTTCGGCCGCTTCGCCTGCATCAACAGCGCCGGCATCATCGACGGGCACCCTGCGCTCGTCACCTTCTACCAGCCGGAGCTCGAACGGCTGCTGCGCGAGAAGCTTGCGCAGTATCCGGGCATCGAGGTGCGGCTCGGCAGCGAGCTCGCCGCCTTCGTGGACGATGGCCGGTTCATCCGTGCGCGGCTGGAGGACGCCGTCGGCCATGAGACCTATGTGCGCGCGCGGTACCTCATCGGGGCCGACGGCGCAGGCTCGCTGGTACGGCGCACGCTGGATCTGGACTTCGAAGGCCGCAGTTTCTACCAGGACTGGCTGATCGTCGATGCGCTCGATGTGCCGGCCCCGATCGACCACGTCGAGTTCATCTGCGACCCGCGGCGCCCCACCCCGCGCATGGCGGCTCCCGGCGGTCGGCAGCGGTGGGAGTTCATGCTTCGTCGCGGCGAGCGGCCAGAAGAGATGGAGAGACCGGAGTCGGTGCGGCGATTGCTCGCGCCATGGTGCGACAGCGAGCGCATCCGTATCGAGCGCACGGCGGTCTATCGCTTCCATGCGCGCGCGGCGAAGCGCTTCTCCAAGGGCCGGGCCTTCCTCGTGGGCGATGCTGCGCACATCACACCGCCTTTCGCCGGCCAGGGCCTGGTCGCCGGATTGCGCGACGCGGCCAATCTGGCCTGGAAGCTCGCCTGGGTCGTGCAGGGACGGGCGAACGAGCGGGTGCTCGACAGCTACGACACCGAGCGAAGGCCCCATGCCATGAAGATCATCCGCCTGGCGCGCATGCTCGGCGCGATCGTGATGCCGCAACACCGCGCTGCCGCGTTCGCTGTGCACGGTCTGATGAGCCTGCTGCGCCTGCTGCCGGCCGGCCGCGCGATATTCGAGGACATGAAGATCAAGCCGCAAAACACCTTCGCCCGAGGCTTGTTCTGGCGCGTGCGCGGCAGCGAGCGGCTGCGTGCCGGGGCCATGCTGCCGCAAGGCTGGGTTCGGCCAGCCGTCAATGGCGTGCCGATCCTCAGCGACGACGCTCTGGGACTGCAATGGGCGCTGATCGGCTTTGGCGTAGATGCCTCAGCCAAGATTCCGGCCGAGTTGCTGCAGCGCTGGCAAGCTTCAGGCGGACGGGTGTGGCAGTGGTGCCAGCGATCGCAGGCGCAGCATCTCGCACCGCCTGCGCAGCGGCTGGAGGCGCTCGATGAGGCCCTTCTACCACGCCGGGTACCACTTGGCTGGGTCGCGATCGTCAGGCCTGACCGCTGCGTGCTGGCGGAAGGCCCGGTAGCCGACTGCGAGGCAATGCTGCGGCGAGCGCTTGAGCTCGTCGCGCCGCCTGGGGCGACATCGCCAACTCCGGCCCATGACATGGAGGGCGCCCACCATGCGGCGTGAACTGGTATGCACAGTGGCGGCTTCGCCACCGCACCTGGCCGTGCGCAGTGTCGAACCGCCCCATCCCGGCGCTGGTGACGTTCTGGTGCGAGTTCACGCCACCTCGGTAAACCCGATCGATGTCAAGCGCGCGGCCGGCTATGGCAGCCGCCTGCTGGGGCTCAAGGGCGCTTCGCGCTTTCCGCTCGTGCTGGGCAACGACGTCGCCGGCATCATCGAAGCCGTGGGCACCGGTGTGACGCGCTTCGCCCGCGGGCAACGCGTGTTCGGTCTGCTCGCCACCGGCCGGGCGGGCGGCGCGCATGCATCACACGTCGCGGTGCCGCAGGACCTCTTGCTGCCCGCGCCGCACGACGCGGATCCGACCGCGCTCGCGGTGCTGCCCTATTCGTTCACGACAATGTGGCTCGCGCTGCGCTCGAGCGGGATCAGCGCTGGCAACGCGCGCGGAGCCCGCGTGCTGATCAACGGCGCCAGCGGTGGCCTCGGACGGCTGGCCATTCAGGTACTTCGCCACTGGGGTAGCGAGATCACAGCGATCTGCGGGAGAGGCCAAAGCCAGGCCGGCCTGGACCTCGGTGCCCAGGTGGCCGTCGAGCATGGCCCGGCTTGCATCGAGTCGCTGCCCTCGGATTTCGACGTGGTGCTGAACTTCGCGAACTGGGACGACGATGCTCGCCTCGCGTCCCGGCTCGGCGCGGGGGCCATGGGCCAGGCGACCACGGTGCACCCCTTGCTTGCGAACTTCGACCGGCTGGGATGGCTGGGCGGGGCGTGGGCGAGTCGCCGCGACAGGAACCAGGTCCGCGCTATCGTCGCTTCACGCGCGCCAAAAGCCAGCTACGCCTGGACCATCTTCAAGCCCGACCGCGATGCCCTCGAGGCGCTCGCCAAGGGCGTTCGAGCCCGAAGGATCGCGCTGCCGATCGGCATCGCCGTGCCCTTCGACAACGCCAGCGCCGCGTTCGACCACGTGTCGGCAGGCCTTCCCGGCCGAGCGGTTCTCCTGCCGTGACGCCAATGTCAATTTGGTGAAAAGCATGAACGGAATCGCCTCCATCGCAGACCTGCTCGCTCTCGAAAGCGAGCACGACGGCCTGCTGCCGAACAGCACCTACGAGATGATCGGCGCCGCAGCGCGCGCCCACCCCGACGCGCCGGCGCTGTCGTTCTTCCCGCGCGTCGAAGATCATGCGCGGCCAGAAGTCTGGAACTACGAGACGCTGTTCTCTCGCATCACGGCCACGGCCAACTTCCTCCACGAACTGGGCGTCGGTGCCGACGATGTGGTCGCCTTCGCGTTGCCCAATCTGCCGCAGACCCATCTTGCGATCTGGGGCGGCCAGGCGGCCGGCATTGCGTTCGCCATCAATCCCATGCTGGAGCCCGCGGCCATCGTCGAGCTGCTCGCCGCTGGCCAAGCGAAGGTGCTGATCACGCTGGCACCCGTTGCCGGCATGGACCTGTGGTCGAGGCTGCAGCCGCTGCTCGGCCGTGTCAGCAGCCTCGAACACGTCGTGCTGGTCGACCTGGCCGGTCAGGTCCCCGAGGTCGCGGGCGTGGCTCCGAGCGAGACAAGGGGTCGCTTCAGCGTGCGCGACTTCGCGCAAGGGCTGCGCTCACAGCCGGTGGACCGCCTCGTCAGCGGGCGTGTGATCCGCCCCGGCGACCGGTCGTCCTATTTCTGCACCGGCGGCACCACCGGCGCGCCCAAGATCGCGATGCGCACCCACGGGAACGAGGTCGCCAACGCGTGGAGCACCGGCCAGTTCCTCGGCGATGGCATCTCGGCGGGGAAAACCCTTTTCTGTGGCCTGCCCCTCTTCCATGTCAATGGTGTCCTGGTCACTGGCTTGCTGCCCTTCTCACGCGGCGCACACGTGATCATCGGCACACCCTCGGGCTATCGCGGCGACGGCGTCATCAAGCACTTCTGGGAGCTGGTCGAGCACCACCAGATCAACTTCTTCAGTGGTGTTCCGACGGTCTATGCGGCACTGATGCAGCAGCCGACGCAGGATCGCGACCTCAGTTCGCTGGAATACGGGCTCTGCGGGGCCGCACCGATGCCGGTGGAACTGATGCGCGCCTTCCAGGAATTCACGGGGCTGAAGATCCTCGAGGGTTACGGCCTGACCGAGGGAACCTGCGTCAGCACCTGCAATCCTCCGCTGGGCGAGCGGCGCGCCGGGTCGATCGGCCTGCGCGTGCCCTTGCAGGCCATGAAAGCCGTCATGCTGGACGACGCGGGGGTTTACGTGCGCGACTGCGCGGTCGGCGAGGCAGGCGTGCTCGCGATCAGCGGTCCCAATGCATTTGCCGGCTATCGCGACCCCGATCAGGCCAAAGGGCTCTGGCTGGATCTGGGCGACGGCCGGCGATGGATGAACACCGGCGACCTGGGCCGACAGGACGCTGAAGGCTACTTCTACCTGACCGGACGAAAGAAGGAGCTCATCATCCGCGGCGGCCACAACATAGACCCCGCGAGCATCGAGGAGCCGCTGCACCGACATCCGTCCGTGCAACTCGTCGCTGCGATCGGCCGCCCCGACGTGCACGCGGGCGAGCTGCCGGTCGCCTACGTGCAACTCAGGCCCGGCTTTCGAACGACCGAGGAAGAGCTGCTGTCCTTCGCCAGGGACCAGATCACCGAACGCGCAGCAATGCCGAAGGCGATCAGGTTGGTGACGTCCATGCCGCTGACCGGCGTCGGCAAGATCTTCAAGCCTGAGCTCAGGCAGCGCGAGATCATGGGCGCGCTGCGAACGGCGCTGGACGAGGCGGGCGCACCGACTTCTCGGCTCGAGGTCATCAATGACCCGCGCCTCGGCGTTCAGGTCGAGGCCACGGTGACGCGTAGCGCCACTGTGGGCATTGCTCGCAAGATCCTGGGCCAGTTTCCGTTCCGCTTCGAAGTGTCGTGAACAAGCTGCGATCAATGATGGTGTTTGAACGGATGGTTGACGCCGCAGTCAAGCTGCGCCCGCCCTCAGAATCCGGTCGATCGCTTTCACGCCCTGCGCCAAGCCGTCTTCCGCGCGCATCTGCTCGCCCAGCGCCTGCGCTGTCGTCCGAACCGCCGAACGCCCGGCAAACGCGATCCCGCGCGCCAGATCGTCCGCGCGGAGGCGATTGCCCGCCACCGCATCTGGCGCCACGCCAGCCTGCGCCAATCGGTGCGCCCAGAAGAACTGGTCGCCCGCGAACGGCACCACCACCGAGGGCACCCCCGAACGCGCCGCCGAATGCGTGGTTCCCGATCCGCCGTGATGCACCACCAGCGCCATGCGGGGAAACAGCCAGTCGTGCGGCGCATCACCCAGCACATGGAAGTTGGCCGGCAACCCCTGCACGTCGATCTCGCTCCAGCCAGGTTGGAGCACCGCGCGCCGGCCCGCCACGCCATCGATCACCGTCTGGCGCAGGCGACCGGCGTCGAAGCCGGTCATGCTGCCGAAGCCGATGTAGAGCGGTGGCTCGCCTGCTGCCAGAAATGCGCTCAATGCGGGCGGTGGCTGCCAGTCGGGCGCAGGCGGAATCCATTGACCGCAGACCATGGCATTCGCGGGCCAGTCGAGCGGCCTCGGCACCAGGCTCGGCGAGAAACCATAGACCATCGGGTGCGTGGTCCACATCCGCCGACGCGGCGGCAGGCCGCACACCTCGGCGCGCGCCGCGTTCACCGCCGCCCGGAACGCGCGCCACAGCATCGCATTGACGAGGTGATGGCTCACGCGGCGCAGCAAGCGCGGTACCTGCGCAGGCGGCAGGAACGGCGACGCAAAGCAGCGGGTTGGCGTGAGCGGAAACATCCCCGCGCCGATGACCGGCACCCGGAGCGCTTCGGCGGCCGAAAGCCCCACGAAGGCGGCCAATCCGGAACACACGATGGCATCGCAACCGCGCGCCGTCTCGACGATCTGGCGCAGCCATGCCGTGGCGCTGGCGTTGGCGATGTCGGCGAGGGCCTGGGCGGCCGCGCCTGGCCGGTTGCTCGCCACCACGTTGGCGATCGCCCCACCCGTTCCCACTGCGCCGCGGATGTCGCCGTCGAGCGCCTGCGAGCGCACGCCGAGCTTCCGAGCGGTGCCGAGCGTCGACGCGTCCGCCAGAAACACCGAAGAATGGCCTGCATCATCGAGTGCACGGCAAAGCGCGGCGAGCGGACGTGCGTCGCCCTCGGTGCCGTAGGTCACCACTGCGATCCTCATGCGCGCTTGCTCCCCTGCGGTTTGCCGGCGGCGCGGGCACCGTCGACAAAGATCTGGACGATCACCCTGATCTCGTCGGCCAGCACCAATCCGGGCAGGGTCAGCCAGCGCATCAGCGCACCAAAGTACAAGTGGTGCAGAAGCGATGCCAGGTGCTCGGCTGGCACGTCGGTGCGCAGCGTGCCGTCGCGCTGTGCGCGTTCAATCAGCAGAGCGAAGAGCCCGGCCAGATCGCGCGGCCGCCCTTCGGCATTGCAGCCCTCGAGTTCGCTCTCGATGTTGAGAAATCGAAATCGGAAATAGGCGAGCAGGTAGGCTCGGTAGCGCTCCGACCATTCGACCGACGCTTCGAGCAAACGGCCAAGCCGCGACTCGAAATCTCCAGGCCTCTCGATCACGCCGCGCAGGCGCTCCGTGTCGGCCGCCAGTTCCATTTGCACCCAGTGCGCAAGGACCGCCTCCTTGGCTTCGAAGTGGTTGTAGAGGGTRCCCTTCGCCACATCGGCCTGCAGCGCGATCTGCTCCATGGTGGTCGCGTCGTAGCCGTGCGCCTCGAAGAGCTGCATTGCGGTCGTCGCGATCTGGTCGAGAATCTGCGCGCGCCGCCGCTCGCGGCGGCCAGGAGGATTGGAGGCTGGCAAGGTGGAATCCGAATATGAACGTCGTCCAAGTTTATACAACGTACAAGGTTCTTCGGGACGACGCCCCATCGCAACAGGCAGGATTCGGCCTTCAGTGCGGGTGCGAATGCACGTGGCGGTGATGGATGTCGGGATAGTGGGGATGTCGATGGGTCTGCACCTCATGCTGGTGCGGATGCGTGTGAGGTTCTGTCCCGTCCCATCCGAAAGCGTGCTCGTGCTGGTGGTGCTCGTCATGCCTGTGACTATGAGCGTGTACCTGCGGAAGGTGGGTGTGTTCGTGCTCGTGTCGTTCCCGCACGTGTAGCCATACCCCAATGGCCATCAGTGCAGCGGCGGCCCAGAAGAAGGGGCCCGGCAACCCGGGCCATAGCGCCAGCGAAATGACGACGCCAAAGAGCGGTGCGACCGAGAAGTAGGCGCCGGTTCTTGCAGTGCCAAGCGTCCGAAGCCCAACCACGAAGAGCGTCAGGCTGAGACCGTAGCCAAAGAATCCCACCAGCAAGCTGTAGCCCATCGCCGGCAGAGTCGGCAGCGCATTGCCGTTGACCCACGCCAAAGCGGTGTTGCCGGCACCCGCCAGCAATCCCTTGAGGCACGCGACGAGCATGGCGTCATTGGTCGAGACCTTCCGGGTAAGGTTGTTGTCGATGGACCAACACAGGCAGGCGCCGACGATGAGCAATGCGCCTGGCGAAAACGCCGCACCGCCCGGCTCCCACGACAGCAGCACGCGGCCGGCGACGATGGCGACCATTCCCAGAACGATTTGACGGTCGGCATTCTCCTTGAACACCAGCCAGGCGATGACGGCGGTCAGGACACCCTCGACGTTCAGGAGGAGCGAAGCCGACGCTCCGCTGGCCTGCGTCAGCCCCAGCATGAGCAGCGCCGGTCCAAGCATCCCGCCGAAGAAGATGGCGCCGAAAAGCCATGGTAGTTCCTTGCGCGGAATGCGCAAGGAAGTGGCCGGCTGGTCGCCCGTCCGCTGCTTCAACCGCCGTAGCATCAAGAGGGCACTGAGTCCGAGCCCGCTACCAAGGTACAGGAGCCCCGCGAGCAGGAGCGGCTGAATGTCGCCCACGAGAAGCTTGGCCAGTGGCGTGCTGGCGCCAAAGAGTAGAGCGGCAGCGAGAGCGGGGGTGGCAGAGCGGATGGACATGGATGGAAGCATAGACCGGCGAACGCCCCTGTTGGCGACCAAGTTTTCCCAAGGCGGCGCGTCTGACCTTCGGTGGCGCATCGCATACGCAGTCCTGCCCCACATCTTGYCGGGCGAGCTAGGGCAGCATGCGGGCCAGGACCATGCATTCAGCACGGACGTCCAACGAGGCACATGAAGACCTTTGCGCTAGCTGCCATTGACGGATACCAGCGGCTCATTTCGCCATACAAGGGCTTCGGCTGCGCACCGGCGCGAAGCCCCGAGCAGCCGCGGCGCCGCCGGAAGCTCCCGCAGAGGCTTGCCCGCTTTTGTCTCGTTGGGGTGCGAGGAAGCTCTCAGGGTGCTGCGCGTGCTGGCCTGGCCAAGTCACAATGCGGGCTATCACCCGACATTGGTCAGCGTCTGCTTCGGGGCGCTCCACCCAAAAGGGCGCGACGATGCCATCGGTTGAGACGTTTACCGTGGCTACCAGCGTGCAACGGCTCCCATGTGTCCGGCCTTATCGACTCACGCGCTCGGATTTACCCTGGAACACGTTGCCGGGCGGGCTGATTTGAATCGACCAGGTCGTGTCACCGCCGGGATCGACAAAGAATTTGAATGCCACGCCATTGCCGGTCTGGAGCGTTCCGCTGCAGTCATCGTTGACCGTGTACGTTCCGTCGGAGCCTGCTGGCGGAGAAAATATGCCGCCGGAATCGAAGGGGGGGAAGGGAGGATTCGCAATGGCGATCATGGGCGTGGACACCGAGCCATCTCCGTTGAACTGATTGGTTGACACAATCGCCTTCGGAACCCAGGGAGTGCCAGGCGGACTGTCTTGCGGCCGCTGAAAGCCCGTGGCACTGAAGACGTACAGGCCCTTCAGCGTGGCAACACTGCATCTTTTTGGAGGGTCTGCAGCCGCCGCAAGCGGTAGGCAAAGGATCACGGGGAGGATGATTGCTAAGGACTTCTTCATCTTCTTCTCCTTGTGCGTGCCAGCACTAGACGTGACACCCAGACCATCCCGGGAGCACGCACCGACCCGTCCTGGCTAGAGGCTAGTACTCTTGGGCGCCCAAGGGACGGGCGGCGCGAGGGGATCGAGGTCTTCCGCATGAGCAAGTAAAGCTCCAGAGATGACAGCGATAGCCACACGAAGAGGTTTCCTTGGTTGATTGGCCATTTCCAACCCCGCTAGGTTCGTTGGCCAGCCTAGGTTCGATAGCTTCACCGGTCATCCCCACCAAAGATGATGACGGTTGTCCAGAACGTCCCAACGCGGGCGAATACCGTCATACGCGGCAGAATGCGGGCCAGAACCCGACATTCGACCCATCGACCCTGTGAACGGCAAATCCGTCAACTTTGAACCTGCCTCGTCGGAAGACGCMGAGGACCTTGTCGCCCTCCGAATCGTCGCCATGCGCCCAAGCCTTGAGCGGCTCGGCCGCTTTGACCYGCRACGCGCGAGGGACCGATTTTTGGCCAGCTTCACGCCAGCGTRTACCCGGCACCTGGTAGTCGGAGCGCGGAGGGTGGGCTTCGTTGTTGTTCGCCCCGAAGCTGGGCATTTKCTTCTTGACCATCTCTACGTGGCCCCCGCGCATCAAGGCCAGGGCATCGGTGCCGCAGCCCTYGCAGTCGTGTTCGCCGATGCAGATGCGCAAGGGATGTCCGTTCGGGTCGGCGCGTTGCGGGAGAGCGACTCSAATCGCTTCTATGCGCGACATGGTTTTGAGCTGGTCGAAGAGACYGAGTGGGACAACTACTAYGTTCGGGCGCCGGCCATTGTGGCGAGGGACGGCGCCTCAAACGACTGACGAGCACGCCCGGCTCAAGGCAGAATGCGGCCAAAGCCTGAGAACGGCCAGAAGCGGTCGTTGACCTTTTGAACCCACTATGACTAAAAGAACGACGCACGAAGACGRCTCGACCTGCCCGGAAGGCACAAGGAACGTGCCGCGCCCTTTCGTGTCTTGCTGCGACAGCTTCGACCAGCACACGAAGACGTGCTACTTTGACCTGCGATACGAATGGTGGCCGAAGCAGAAGGCCTGGTTCATTCCACTTGCTCCGAGCGCTGGCGGCGGAGGCATCAAAATCAAGTTCTGTCCACACTGCGGTTCCAATCTTGGACGGTAGACAAACTTCCGAGTTCGGCCACTACCTGCCGCTCGCGAGCGGCAGACGGCGCGACCACTAG